>NZ_JBWKQM010000003.1:169790-404224 GCF_059418745.1 Rhodoferax sp. GW821-FHT07F03 | reverse complement strand
GCCAAGGGCCAAGTCGATGTAATGAGCGCCAACGCCCACATCGACTGGGCTGCGGCCAAGCGGATTCGCATCGCTACTGCTGCCGGGGCCAGCATCACCATTGAGGGGGGGAACATCACCACCACCGCACCGGGGCAGATCACCGTGCATGCTTCTGAGAAGGTGTTTGAGGGGCCGGGGAATGTGAGTTACCCCTTGCCGCAGCTGCCACAAAGCGTGTGCATTCCCTGCATGCTGGCGGCTTTGCGCAGTGGCAGTCCGTTTGTGGCACCTACTGCCGCCTGACACACCTATGTACTTTGCGATTGAACCCATACGCGATGGCTGGGCCGAACAAATAACCCAAGAGCTGGCCGCGCTGCACACGCTTCACCCCGATACGCCGTTGCATCTGCTCGCATTGGTCGATGGCGCCTTCGACGAAGCCCTTTTAGGCTCGCGCCCCTGGCTGCGACAACCCAAGCTCTCTCTGTACGCCGACACAGTATTGCAAACCTTTGGCACAGCGGCGCCCCATCTGCTGACAGGGCCAGCGGCGCAAACTGAGCAGCTGCCATGGCTGAAGAAATTACAAGAAGCCTGTGCTGGCAAGCCCATGCTGGGTATTTTGGCCAGCACACTGGACGCCCCAGCGTTACAGCAACACCTGCGCCCGTATTTGGTAGCCCGCACACCCGACAGCCTGGAGTGGCCGCTGCGCTGGGCCGATGCCCGCGTGTTGCCTGGTCTGCTGGACGCGCTGGAAACCCCACAACGCAAGCACCTGCTGGCGCCCTTGGCTGCGTGGTGGAGCACCCAGCGCAACGGCGAACTGACCCGCTGGACGGGCGATGCTACACCCGACGTTAAGCCTGCAGAGTTTGACAAACTGCCGCTGACGGATGCTGCGTTTGCTGCGCTGTTAGACGGTGCCGAGGCCGATGCCATATTGGCCAACATCTATGACTGCCAACCCGATGTGCTGCAGCCCCACGCTCCCGCCCAGTGCCATGCCCGTGTGGCGCGACACTTGGCGTTGGCCAGCCAGCACCACATAGAAGCTGCTCCAGACCGCCAGCATTTCAGCGTGCTGGCGCTGTGTTTGACGGAGAATTTTGCCAACCACCCCGCCATGGCCAAGCTGCTGCAATACACCCTCCAAGGCATGGACTACCAAAGTGAAGTAGCTGCACTGCCGCCAGACTTCTGGCAAGACACGACACCCTGAATATGCGCCGCGTAGAAAGAAAACCTATGAAGAAACTACTCGCTTTGAGCGCTCTGATTTGCGCATCCACCATGCCTTTGCAAGGCTGCATGTCGTCATGGGCGCAAATGCAAGGCGGCGGGCCGTCGCACGCCAGCGACTCGGTGTTTTCGGGGCTGCTCACGAAGAAGGTGGTAGATGACAGTGCTACCGCGCAGGTAGGCATCGTCAACCACACACCGAACTTCATTTATTCAGCTTCATTGTCAGGGGATGAGATACCGGGTGGCGGCGGTGGCGGAATGTCGGCTTGGGGGGCGGGTGGTGCTGATATTTGCTGCACTTCCATTCCACGGGTATGGCACCCAGGAATTAAAGTTTTAGTGCGCTGGGACATGCCGGAGGGGCATACGCATATCAGAAAAGAAAAAATAGTTGAAGTAGAAAAATATGACGAACCAGGCAGTATCTACCTGCATTTCTTTCCCAATGACGAAGTGCGCGTAGTGGTTTCCGAATACCCAGGGTACAGCAAGGCGCATCCGATACCCCGGACACGCAAGCCAGAAGTTACTGAGTGAGGCTAAGACATGCATCCACCTCCGACTCAAGCACCCTTTCCCGTAGAAAAATTCCTGAAACCATCTACGCAGGAGCAATCACAAATAGCAGCGGCGTGCAGCAAAGACGCCAACAACCTGCCTTGCGCTATTCCTGTGCAGGTCGGCTTGTTTTTTGATGGCACCAACAACAATATGTACCGTGACCGAGATGGTGTGCGTACAGGAGTACCTGACTCCAAAACCAAGCTGCCTCGCCCCATTGCCAATAGGCCTATGAAGCCTGAGGACGCCAGCCACAGCAATGTGGCCCGACTTTTTGAAGCTTACCCTGATGACAAAAGAGAAAACGGAATATATCGAAGCTACATCCAAGGTGTCGGTACGCCATTCAAGGAGATCGGAGAGCCCACCGAATCCCAAGATGGAAAAGCGTTCGCTAAAGGAGGTCAGCCAAGAATCGTGTGGGGCCTCCTGCAAGTTTTAAATGCCATTCACAGCACGAACCACGACAAAAATAAACCTCTTTTTTCTGATGATGAAACCGGCAACCTCGCCCAGTCCTACGGCAACGAAGTAGGCCGTCCAGAACCCGGCAGCACAGAAAAAGGTGGGGGTGCCGTCGTCACTGCCAAGAAGTGGTTTGCTCCGCATATTGCAAAGCTCGAAGCCGCCTTGGCGGCGCGCCCCAAGCCCAGCATCCCCACCGTAACGGTATCGGTGTTCGGCTTCTCCCGTGGGGCGGCAGAGGCGGTGGCGTTTTGTCATGCATTTGGCGACCTGCTCGAAGGTGGCAAGTTGGCCGGCATACCGGCCCACATTTCCTTTCTGGGGATTTTTGACACGGTGGCATCGGTAGGTGGTTCGGCGTCCATCTCACAGACGATACTGTTGGCACCCGGCGCGTTGTTTGACGGCCACTGGGCTTGGGCCAACTGCCTATTGAAACCCCTGCCAAACTGTGTATCCGCAGGCATGCATTTCATTGCCGCCCACGAGCAGCGCATGAACTTCCCTGTCACGCAGATAGTGGGCAACATCGAGGAGTTCTACTTCCCCGGTGTGCACTCGGACGTGGGTGGTGGCTACGCTCCAGGTGACCAGGGTAAGGGCCGTGGAGCCCAGGCGGCAATGCTGTCGCAGATTCCGTTGGCCCATATGTTCAAAGCGGCACGTAAAGCAGGTGTGCCCTTGACACCATTCAGCATGTTGGAGGCTACGCGTCAAGATGACTTTCAAGTTGACGCTCAACTAGCCTCGGCGTGGGATGCCTACACCGCCGAGCTAGGCAAGAACGGCCATCTGCTTAAAAAGCATATGGAGCTGTATTACCGTTGGAAGGCGTCCCGGCTGAGTACGCTGGAGGCAGCGGCCAACTTCCAAGCGGCCAGCACCCAGGACCAGCAGGATTTGCGCGATGCCAACCGCATGCTGGCAGGAGACCTGGAGGCGCTGCGCCTGCGCAGAAAAGGCATTCCACGCGACCCGCAGAATGACCGCATCATTCCTCCGTTCAAGAGCAAAGATGCTGCGCGTATGAACCAGTGGCAGTTCAACCGTGCGCAAGAAGGTGAACCACTGGATGCATGGGAGGCATGGGCACTCGCAATCTTCGATAACCCGCAGCCCTTGCCTGCCGATGTACAGCGTTTCTTTGACGACTATGTGCACGACTCGTACGCAGGCTTTTACCTGGCGGGTGAAGTGACCGAATACGACAAGCGCGAAAAGATCGACAAGCTGCAAAAAGAAAAACCCGAAAACCTGAAAGGTTTCGATAAGGAAGTCATCGACCTCACCCATAAAACGCGGCAGGCACAAGACAAGCAAAAGAAGGGTGAAACGCTGACCCCAGAGGAAACCAAACTGGTGAAAGAAGCGGAGTTTGGTACACCTTATCCCGTGATGACCGACAGCAACATCGCAGTCGGCCTGGCGATCGATACGCAAACCAACTCGCGGCGTGAAGGCGGCGGTTATGTGCTGCGACGTGGGTACTACCCGCAATCAGGCTTTTTTATGCGCAAGAGCATCCACGAAGACGAGCTGAACAAAGCGCCCGACACAGTCGTACAACCGCAAGAAGGCGCATCCGCCAAAGAGCCCAAGGTCACCTATGTGTGGAGCGAAAACCTGCGCCAGGATATTGCGCTTACCCGACAAGAAAGTCAGGTTGAAACGGCGATGGCTTAGGCCATGGCTACACCGAGAGCCGCCAGAACTTGAAACGGAATCAGCTGCTTCCGCAGGATTCATCTGCGAAAGTGGCTACAAACTGCATAGCAAATTCACCACCAGATTAGCCCTGAGACGCTAGCGCAGCCCGCAAACGCAGTTGCGAAATATCCATCCCCAACTCCCGCGCCAAGGCCAGCACCGGCCCCAAGCGCCGCTGCTTCTTCTGCACATGGTTCTGCGCGATATCGGCGATGCGGTGGTTCAGGAAGGGGTTTTCGAAGCGCTCGCGCACTTTGACCAGATAGGCCTCGGCGTCGGCGGCTTGGCCCAGTGCGGTGAAAACGGGCACGATCTCTTCGTCCCAAAGGGCTTCCAGCTCGGCGCGCTGTTCTTGGTCGGCCATGGCTTCGCGCACGGTTTGCTCGGCAGGGCGCTGCAGTGCCATCCAGCGTTCGGCCAGGTAGGTGTGGCCGGCGTTCAGCAACAAAAGTTTCAGACGCTCATGGTGGGCTAGGTCGTCGGTCAGCACGATATCGGGGTGGCTGCAGGGTAGTACCAGGCCTGACTGGCGCTCTATAGCCCACAGCGCGTAGGGTTCGGCCACAGCACCGGCGGGTTGCAGTGCTTCGGACACGATGCGGTCCACCAGGGAGTTGGCCCATATGCAATGCTGCCGCAGCCAGTCGGTGTATGCGGCGGGCAAGCCCCAGCTGTGCGCCAGCGCCAGCACCACATCGCGCAACACGTCGCCGTTGCGCTCTACCAGTTCGCAAGGCAGCAGGGTCAGCGGTGCCGCAGGGCTCTGCTGCCAGCGGCCGTGCAGCAGCACCAGCAGTTTGGCCGGAAAGCTCTTGGGTGCCACAGCCGTGGGTGCGAGCAGTGCAGCGCTATCCGACGCGTCCAGCTGGTAACCCTGGTCGGCGGTGTTGGAGACGATAACCTGCACCTGCTGGGCCACGGCTTTGCGCAGCTGCGGCCAGTGGACGTCGGCCTGCAGAGCTTCGCGCACGGCGGTGCATTGCACGGTGCGGTCCACCCGCTGGCCCGCCACCAGGCCGCGCAGGCGCACGGGGTAGCCGGCGCCGCCCGCCAACGCTGCAACGCGGGCTGCGCTGGCCGGGCTGGTGGTGGACTGCACCATGGTGATGCCGCCCAGCGCAGCGCCGGCACCGCCCTCGCCGCCCAAGGCTTCGGACACAAACAGATCCACATGGGCCTGCAGGAACCGGCTGGTGCCGAACTGCAGAATCGGCTGCGCCATGGCCTAGACCTCCACGATGGCTTTGACCACGCGCTGGGCCGGGTCCAGTAGTTGGGCGAAGTCGGCGGGCACATCGGCCAGCTTGAGCTTGTGGGTGTTCAGGGCCGCGGTGGGCACCTTGCCGTCGCGCATGGCCTGGATGACGATTTCAAAGTCTTCCGCCGTGGCGTTGCGGCTGCCCAGCAACGTGGTCTCGCGCTTATGGAACTCGGGGTCTGAAAACGTGATGGTGTCGCGCACCACCGAGATCAACACATATTTGCCGCCATGGGCGACGAACTGGAAGCCGCGCTCTATGGCCTTGGCGTTGCCCGTAGCGTCAAACACCAGGTCAAAAAACTCGCCCTGGGTGGCTGCGCTGAGCTGCGCTTCGTCGCCCTCCCCCAAAGCCACAGTGCCCGCCACGCCCAGCTCGCGCTGGCAAAAGTCCAGCCGGTCCTGGCGCGAGTCCATGGCGGTAACTGTGGCGCCGCGCATGCGCGCAAACACCATGGCCGCCATGCCGATGGGGCCTGCGCCGACCACCAGCACGCGCAGGCCGGCCTGCACATCGCCACGGCGCACGGCATGCGCGCCGATGGCCAGGAACTCGATCATCGCCGCCTGGTCCAGCGTCACGCCATGGGCCTTGTGCACAAAGGCTTCGGGCAGCGACAGGTATTCGGTAAAGGCGCCGTCCCGGTGTACGCCCAGCACCTGGATGTTGACGCAGCAATTGGTCTTGCCGTTGCGGCAGGCAATGCATTTGCCACAGGACAAATACGGCATGACGTACACCAGGTCGCCCACGGCCAGGCGCCCACCCGGGGCGGCCTCTTCGATCTCGCCGGACAGCTCGTGGCCCATCACACGCGGATATTGCAGAAAGGGCTGGTTGCCGGTGTAGATGTGCAAGTCGGTGCCGCACACGCCTACACGGCGAACGCGCACCAGAACCTCGCCCTCGGCGCGTACAGGGCGCTCGCGCTGCTCGGCACGCAGGGTGCCCGGGGTATCGCAAATAACAGTCAACATGGTGGTCCTTCCTGGTGTTGGGTGCGGTATCAGCCGCCGTGGTATTTCTTCTGAATGGCGCCCAGCTTGCCGTTCTGCGTGTTCTTGGTGATCCAGTCGTTGATCCAGGCCTTCAGCTCGGGCTCGCCCTTGCGCATACCTATGCCCAGCGGCACGGTCTGCATCACGAACTTCACCACCAGGTCTTTTTGCGGCGCCTTTTGCAGCACCGAATGGATGATGGAAGGCGAGGTGGCCAGGATGTCGGCCTGGCCGCTGACGGCAGCGGTCAGCAGCGTGGCGTCGTCGTCAAAACGCACCATCTGTGCGCCCTTGGCGCCTTGGGTGGCCAAGCGGTCGTTGTTGGAGCCACGCGTGGTGGCCACGCGCTTGCCGTCCAGGTCTGCAAAGCCCTTGATGGCTGTGGCCTTGGGGCCGGCCACCACGGCCTGGATTTGCGCATAGGGCACAGAGAAATCGATCACCTTCTCACGCTCGGGCGTGACGGACAAGGAGGCCACCACGATGTCGGCCTTGCTGGTCTGCAGGAAGGGAATGCGGTTGGGGCTGGTGGTCTGCACCATCTCCATTTCAACCCCCAGGTCTTGCGCCAGCAGTTGGGCGGTCTCCACGTCCGAGCCCACGGGCTTGAGTGCATCGTTCACAAAGCCGTAAGGTGGAGAGCCCGTGTCCAGCGCGATGCGGATCTTCTTCGCGTCACGAATGTCCTTGAGCAGATCGGCATGGGCGGCGCCCGATGCGCTGGCAAGCAAAGCCGCAGCGGCGACCAGACTGTAGATGAGGGAAGTTGGCTTTTTCATGGAGTGTCTCCGGTGGAAGGAATCGTGATTGGGTTAAAAGCGGGCTTCACAAGCCGCCGCGAACAAAGGCCTGCAGCTCGGGGGTGGCCGGCGCATCCAGCATGCTGGCCGGCCCCTGCTCCCAGACGCGGCCCTGGTGCATGTAGATCACCTGGTTGGCCACCTTGCGGGCGAACGCCATTTCATGGGTCACCAGGATCATGGTCATGCCGCCAGCGGCCAGGCTTTCCATCACGCGCAGCACCTCGCCGGTGAGCTGCGGGTCCAGCGCAGAAGTGACTTCGTCAAACAACATCAGTTGCGGCGCCATGGCCAGTGAGCGGGCAATCGCCACGCGCTGCTGCTGGCCGCCGGAGAGCTGCGACGGGTAGCTGTCGGCTTTTTCCGCCAGACCCACCTGGGCCAGCACCTTATGGGCTTTCTCGCGGGCCTCGGCACGGCTGGTTTTTTGCACCAGGCGCGGGGCCAGCATGATGTTCTGCTCCACCGTCAGGTGCGGAAACAGGTTGTAGCTCTGGAACACGATGCCCACATCGCGGCGCAGCTGGTGCAGGTCCAGGCTGGGCGAAGACACCTCGTGGTTGCAGACGCGGATGCGGCCACTGTCTACCGTCTCCAGCCGGTCTATGCAGCGCAACGCCGTGCTCTTGCCCGAGCCACTGCGCCCGATGATGGCCACCACCGCGCCCTTCTGCACAGAGAAGGACACACCGTCCAGCACACGGACTGCGCCAAAGCTTTTGCAGATGTTCTCGACTTCAACGATTGGCAACATGGAAACTCCTCTCAAGACGGCGGCTCAGCACAGACAGCGGGTAGCACAGCGCGAAGTACAGGGCCGCCACCACCACAAAAATCACAAAGGGTTCGAAGGTCGAGTTGTTGATGATCTGGCCCGCGCGGGCCAGCTCCACAAAGCCGATGGCAGAGGCCAGCGAGGTGTTCTTCACAATCTGCACCATGAAGCCGACCGTAGGCGGGGTGGCGATGCGCACGGCCTGCGGCAGGATCACATGCAGTAATTGCTGGTGCCAGCGCAGGGCCAGGCACTCCGCCGCCTCGCGCTGGGTGCGCGGCACCGACTCGATGCAACCACGCCAGATGTCCCCCAGGTAGGCCGACACATAAACCGACAGGGCCAGCGCTGCCGCCGTCAGCGGCTTCACATCCAGCCCCAGCGAGGGCAGGCCGAAATAAGCCAGCGGCAGCAAGACCAGCAGCGGCAGCCCCTGGATCAGCTTGATGTACAACCCCACCGCCGTGCGCAAAGGCCGAGGCCCATACAAGCGCCCCAGCGCCACCATGAAGCCCAGCAGCCCCCCGCCCACAAAGGCGAGTACCGACAGAACCAAGGTCCACCACACACCATCCAGCAAGAACTTCAGGTGCGCAAGATTCAACAATGCCATGGTGCGGCTCCTTACAAAGGCGTGCCCAGGCGCCGCCGCCGGGGAAACGCCACCAGGGCCAGCAGGCCAAAAATGCCGCGCATCACCAAGGACATCAGCAGATACGCCCCTGCCAGCACCAGATAGGTTTCCACCGAACGAAAGGTGTCAGACTGGATACGGTTGGCCACGGCGGTCAGTTCCTCGGCCGATATCTGAGAGCAGATCGACGAGGCCAGCATCAGCAACACGTACTGGCCTGTCAGCGCTGGGTACACGCGCTCGATGGCCGGCGGCAACACCACATGCAGCAGGGTCTGCCAGCGCGTCAGTGCCATGCATTCGGCCGCCTCCAGCTGACCGGGCGGGATGGACTCGATCCCCGCGCGCACGATCTCGCTGGTGTAAGCCCCCACGTTCACCACCAGCGCAATCGTGGCGGCGGTAAAGGCGGCGATATGCAGGCCCAGGGACGACAGGCCGAAATACACGATGAAGATCTGTACCAGCAGCGGCGTGTTGCGGATCAGCTCCACATAGCCGCCCACCACACGCGACAAGCCCGCAGAGCGCCCCGTCTTGGCCAGCGCGCAAGCCACACCCAGCAAAAAGCCAAACACCGTGGCTGCCAGCGACAAGGCCAGCGTGGTCCAGGCGCCGGCCAAGAAGTCCGGCCAGTAGTCCAGCAACGGGCTGAAATCAAAGGTGTAGTGCAAAGCTGTCTCCGGTAGCGGGTATGCGGTAAAGCCCTGTCAAGGCACCGCTGTTTTGGTAAGGCCGATTTTGCGATATTGCATAAATTGGCCTTACCACGTTTACCCTAGGCTAGAAATTTTGAGGAAATTAACCAAAATTTCAGTCGATAGACCGCAAAATCTCAACTAACGCCATGAAACCAGCCTAGACCCGTCAATTTGGTCAGGCCAAACAGGTAAGACCAAAATATGCAAACGCCTGAAACCGCAGATACCGCCAAGCCCTCCGACAAGCAGCCCGAGGGCCGCCGCCTGTACCAGCAGATTGCCGACCGGGTACGCGCCCTGATCCAGCGCGGCGATTACCCTGCCGGCCAGCGCCTGCCACCCGAGCGCGACCTGGCGCAACAGCTAGGCGTGTCGCGCCCCTCGCTGCGCGAAGCGCTGATTGCGCTGGAGATTGAAGGCAGCGTGGAGATACGCATGGGCTCCGGCGTGTACGCCTGCACCCGCCCGACCCACAGCCAGGAGCCGCTGATCGCCATGGGCGAAAGCCCGGTGGAATTGATGCAGGCCCGTAGCGCCGTCGAAGGCGCTGTCGCTGTGCTGGCGTGCGCCAACGTCACCACCGAAGGCCTGGAGAGGCTGCAAGAAACCATTGATGCCATGCGCGCAGAAAGCTCACACGGGCGCGACGCGCTGGAGCACGACCGCCGCTTCCACGTCTACCTGGCAGAAATGAGCGGCAACTCGGTATTGACCGGTCTGGTCGGCAGCCTGTTCGACAAACGCCGCAGCCCCCTGGCCGCCCATATGCGTAGCCGGCTGGAAGGCCAGCCCACTTGGAGTTCGGCCATCAGCGAGCACGAACTGATACTGCGCTGCCTGGCCCTGCGTGACCCGCTGGCAGCCGAAGCCGCCATGCGCAGCCACATCCGCGCAGCTACCGACCGCTGGGTGATTTCGTAGCCCACAGCGCGCTCAACGCGCCCAAATCCGCCACCGTCAAATGCGGCTCGGTGGCGTGCTCCCAGGCATGGCCGTGGCGGTTCAACCAGACGGCTTGCATGCCGGCATCTACGGCAGCAACGACATCCAGCAGGGCATCGTCCCCCACGTGCAGCACCTCATGCGGCGCCACGCCCACGGCTTGTGCGGCGGCATGGAAGATGCGTGGGTCCGGCTTGGCCACGCCAAACAGGTGGGCGCTGAACGAGGCCGAGAAATGCCCGCCAATGCCCACGCGGTGCACATCGGCATTGCCATTGCTCAGCGCCACCAGGGGGAAGCGCGCCGCCAATTGCTCCAGCGCCGGCAAGGCGTCTTCATACAAGTCCACCCGCTGGCGCGCGGCGAAAAACACTTCAAACGCCGGCTCGGCCAAAGCGCCGTCGTCACCCGATGCGCGCAGCGCCTGGCGGATGGACTCACGGCGCATGGCACTCAGGTCGTGCCGCAAGTCGGGGCGCTCGCGCTCCAGTTGCTCGCGCACGGCGCGCAGCGCCTCGGTGCTGTCGTAGCGGCGAGCGGTAGCGGGCGCATGGTCGCGCAGCCACTGCAGCAGCTCGGCTTCGGCCCGGTGAATGGCGGGCCATACAGGCCACAGCGTGTCGTCCAGGTCCAGGGATATTGCTTTGATGCGTGAGAGGTCGAGCATAGGTACGGGAGAATACCCGGATGTCGCTATTCGCCTCCCCCTTCAAGCCAGAACCCCCACACGCCCACGCCCAAGCCCCACGCACCGGGATCTTGTACTGCAACCTGGGCACGCCAGATGCCGCCACGCCGGCGGCAGTGCGCCGCTATCTGGCCCAGTTCCTCAGTGACCACCGGGTCATCGAGATCCCCAAAATCCTCTGGAACGTGATCCTGCACGGCATCATCCTGCGCACACGGCCCAAGCAGTCGGCCGCCAAATACGCCAGCATCTGGACGCCGCAGGGCTCGCCCTTGCGCATTGGCACAGAGCAGCAGGCGGTGATGCTGCGCGGCTGGCTGGGCGAGCGCGGCCACCAGCTGCAGGTGGACTACGCGATGCGCTACGGCAGCCCGTCCATCGCCGAGCAGCTGGACAAGTTCAAGGCCCAGGGCGTGACCCGGGTGCTGATCGTGCCGGCCTACCCGCAGTATTCGGCCACCAGCACCGCCAGCGTGTTCGACGCGGTGTACGACTGGGCGCACCAGACCCGCAACATCCCCGAGCTGCGCTTCGTCAACCGCTACCACGACGACCCCGGCTACATCGCCGCGCTGGCGCAACGCGTGCGCACGCACTGGCAGCACAACGGCCAGCCGGACAAAAGCTACCAGTTGGTGATGAGCTTCCACGGTGTGCCCGAGCGCACGCTGCACCTGGGCGACCCCTACCATTGCGAATGCCACAAGACCGCACGCCTGTTGGCCGCCGCGCTGGGCCTGGCCAAGGAGCAGTACAAAGTCACCTTCCAGTCGCGCCTGGGGCGCGCCAAATGGCTGGAGCCCTACACCGAGCCCAGCCTGATCGCCATGGCCAAAGCCAAGGTGAAGCGCGTGGACGTCATCTGCCCCGGCTTTACCAGCGACTGCCTGGAGACGCTGGAAGAAATCGCCATGGAAGGCAAGGCCGCGTTCCTAAACGCCGGCGGCCAGGAGTTCCACTACATCCCCTGCCTGAACAGCGAGCCCGGCTGGATCACCGCGCTGAGCCACATCGTGCAAACCCATTTGCAAGGCTGGCCCACGCAGAATCCACCGGATGCGCAGAGCCTGACCGATACCGCGGCGCGCGCCAAGGCGCTGGGAGCCAAGCAATGATTTTTATAGCTACCACCGCAGACGGCACCTGTGCCAGAGGCCTTTTTCATGCATAAGTTTGATGTCGTCGTCATCGGCGCTGGCGCGGCCGGCTTGTTCTGTGCCGGCGTGGCCGGGCAACGCGGTTTGAAGGTCTTGGTCATCGACCACAGCGAGAAGGTGGCCGAGAAGATCCGCATCTCCGGTGGCGGCCGCGCCAACTTCACCAACAAGGACGTGACCCCGGCCAACTTCCTCGGCGAGAACCCGCACTTCTGCCGCAGCGCGCTCAGCCGCTACACGCCGAAAGACTTCACCGAGCTGATGACCCGCCACGGCATCAGCTTCCACGAGAAGCACAAAGGCCAGCTGTTCTGCGACCGATCCGCCGAAGACCTGGTCAACATGCTGCTGGCCGAATGCGCCGCCGGCAATGTCACGCGCTGGCAACCCTGCAGCGTCAAAAACATAAGCTATTCGGCCGCTGGCGCAGATAACACCAGCGCAGGCAGCTATGAAATCGATAGTAGCGAAGGCACGATACACACGCCGCAAATCGTCGTCGCCACTGGCGGCCTGTCCATCCCCAAGATCGGCGCCACCGACTTTGGCTACCGGCTCGCCCAGCAGTTCGGCCTGCGCATGGTCACGCCCCGCCCAGCCCTGGTGCCGCTGACCTTCGACAGCGAGGCCTGGGCGCCCTACGCCCACCTGTCTGGCCTGGCGCTGCCGGTGCTGATCGAAACCGGCGTGAAGAAGGCCAAAACCAGTTTCCATGAAGACCTGCTGTTCACACACCGGGGCTTGAGCGGCCCGGCTGTGCTGCAAATATCCAGCTACTGGGCCGAGGGTACGCCGATCCGCCTGAACCTGGCGCCTGAGAAAGACCTGCCCCCGGCCCTGCTGCGCGCCAAAGCAACGTCGCGCAAACTCATCGCCAACGAGCTGGCCCAGCTGGTCCCCTCACGCCTGGCCGACGCCTGGGCCGGCCAAGACCCCGCCTGGCAAAAACCCATCTGCGATGCCACAGACAAGGCACTAGCCCAGCTGGCCGAAAAGCTGGCCCGCTGGGAGCTGACGCCCAACGGATCGGAAGGCTACAAAAAAGCTGAAGTCACCGCTGGCGGCGTGGACACGCGGGATTTGTCGTCGCAAACCATGGAGTCCAAGCAACCCGGCCTGTACTTCATAGGCGAGGTAATGGACGTGACCGGCTGGCTGGGCGGCTACAACTTCCAGTGGGCCTGGGCCAGCGGGTTTGCGTGCGGGCAGGCATTGCGAGGCGCGGCATGAACAAGTTCGCCCTACATCTGCTGCTGGCCATTACGCTAACCACATCCGTCGCGGCCGCAGAGGAATCCGCCTACAACCTGGGTGTCGCCGCCTGGCGCGCCAAAGACTACACCGAGGCCCGCAAACAGTGGGAGCAGTCGCTCGCGGAGGCGGGGCCAGACGAGGCGCTAAACAACCTGGCCTTTCTGCTCTACGCCGGCCTGGGCGGCCCGGCCCAACCCGCCAAGGCGGTGGAGCTATGGCGCAAAGGCGCAGCGCTGTCCATCTCCGAGGCGCAACTGCACCTAGGCCAAGCCTATGAAGCTGGCAGAGGTGTAGCCACCAATGCCGCCCAGGCCTATGCCTGGTACCAATGCGCGATCGCCACCGCCGCCCGGAACAGCGCCGCAGATCCGGTCGAAGACGACATACTGAAAGACGCCAACAAGGCCATGGCCGACTTGGCGCCCCGGCTTTCCGCCACCGACCGCAGCGCGGGCGACGCCATGGCCAAGGAGTTGATCAGCAAATATGCGACACGGCTGAAAGTGGAACAACCTTAGAGCGTGTTCAAAGTCTGTGCAGGCGCATTCGCCTCGGGTTATTTCTGGCTGATTCTGTTCGGCCAAAGGTGGCGCCCGCGGACTGCACGCAAGGCCATCCGCGGGCTTCCAAGGCACACGCCAATTTCATCCATTTAAGGTAGATCTTGCTGCCATGCAGCAGCCACTGACCGCAGCCTCTCACACACGCGGTTTAACCTGCTGTGGCCATGGAATCGCCATAGCCGTCCCGCCACATTTTCGGAGGTACTTTGCCCAAGCTGCCCACGCTCCTGTTATCCCTGCTTTTTGCCAACAACGCTTTCGCCCAATCCAGCCCACTCATTCCTGCCGACCAGGCCATCGACGGCGCGTCGCAGCTGGAATGGTCGCAGCGCTGGTGGCAATGGGCGTTGTCGTTTGACCGGGTGCGCAGCCCCGTCGCAGATCGCACCGGCCAGATGTGTGCCAGCCGGCAATCGGGCAAAGTATGGTTTCTGGCGGGTACATATGGCACGGCACGCACCGAACGCACTTGCCACGTGCCAGCGGGCAAGGTGCTGTTCTTTCCGCTCATCAACTTCGTCACTTTCCGGGCTGAAGGTGGTGACGAACCCTGCGCCTCCTTGGTTGCACGGGCCGCCGCGCTGACCAACAAGCCTTCAGCACTGGTGCTGGACATAGACGGCCAGCGCTTTGACAAGCTGCAGACGCACAGGCTTTCGCACGATGGCTGTTTCAGCCTGGTGCAAGGCCAGCCGGCCGACGCCGCCAGCAATGGCTACTACGTGGCGCTAGGGCCGCTCACACCGGGCACGCACACTATCAACTTCGGCGGCGTCCTACCCACCATGGCCCAGGCCGTAACCTACCGCCTGGTTGTAGAGTAAGCACGCCAGTCTTGGCCAAATACACAAGCGCTATCCGCAGCACACCAGCATGACCACACCAGCCCCGCACACCATCACCGACCTCGCAGCCCTGGAGTCGCTTTTCGGCGAAACGGCTGAAGTGTCGATACGCAAGGAAGTGCCCTATCTGCACCCGATCTACCGCCAGTGGATAGAGGCATCACCTTTTGCGGTGCTGGCCACCCGTGGGCCAGACGGGCTGGACGCCTCACCCCGGGGCGACCCGGCGCCGCTGGTGACGGTACTGGACGAACACACACTCTTGCTGCCCGAACGGCGAGGTAATAACCGTATCGACAGCCTGCGCAACATCCTGTCCGACCCGCATATTGCGTTGCTGTTCTTCGTACCCGGCACCGGCGAGACACTGCGGGTGAATGGGCGCGCCCGGATTTCCGTGGCACCCGAGCTGCTGACACGCCTGTCCATAGGCGGCATAGCACCCAAGTGCGTGATCGAAATCCAGGTGCAAACGGTGTACTTCCAGTGCGCGCGGGCGTTGTTGCGGTCCAAGCTGTGGGAGCCGCGCAACCCTGAGTTGGGGGCATCCGTGCCCAGTGCGGGCGCGATGCTGGCGGCGGTGACCCAGAACGCGATCGACGGTGCAGCATACGACGCTGAACGCCCTGTCCGCCAGCGCGCCACCCTGTATTGATGCCCCACCGTCACCCATGTAGCCAAAGGACTCGGGTTGTAACCCCGTATGTCGCTGCGTAAGCAAACGACAGGGTCAATCACACCCATAGTTATAAATAATCATCTGCCCATAGCACGCCAGTATTCTTTTCCTCAGCACACCTTATTCAACCAGCAGGTGTGCGGGTTTGGGAGGGGAAATGCAGCGCAAAACCAGCGCCTTACAACGTATGGATTTGCCGCGCTCCGCGGCAAACGGGCCGGCCTACAGCAGCCTGCAGGCCATATTGCAGCGCGCCGACATCAGACTCAACGGCCACCGGCCCTGGGACATGCGCGTGCATGACCCCGGCGTTCCCGCCCGGGTGCTGGCCTATGGCAACCTGGGTCTGGGCGAGAGCTATATGGACGGCCAGTGGGACTGCGATGCCATTGACCAGCTGTTCGACCGCCTGCTGCGCACCCAGCTGGACCAGGAGGTGCGCAGCCTGTCAATCTGGCTACGCCAGCTGCAGGCGCGCTGGCTGAACCTGCAAACCGAGCAACGCGCCTGGCGGGTGGGCCGCCAGCACTACGACCTGGGCAACGACTTCTACACGGCCATGCTGGGCCAGAGCATGGCCTACACCTGCGCCTTCTGGCAAAACAGCCAGACCCTGGACGCGGCCCAGGAGCACAAGCTGGACCTGGTATGCCGCAAGCTGGGCCTACAGCCCGGCATGCGCGTGCTGGACATAGGCTGCGGCTGGGGCAGCTTCATGCGCTACGCGGCCCAGCGTTACGGCGTGCAATGCGTGGGCGTCACCATCTCCGAAGAGCAGGCGGCGCATGGCCGGCAACTGTGCGCGGGCCTACCGGTGGAATTCCGCCTGGCCGACTACCGCAGCCTGGACGAACGCTTTGACCGCATTGTCAGCATCGGCATGTTCGAGCATGTGGGCCGCAAAAACTACCAGACTTACATGGACGTGGCGCTGCGCTGCCTGGCCAGCGACGGCCTGTTTCTGCTGCACACCATTGGCCGCAACGACCGGGGCTACGGCACCGACCCCTGGATACACCGCTACATCTTCCCCAATGGCGAGCTGCCCAGCATGGCCGACATCGCCCAAGCCTGCGAGCACCGCTTCGTGGTGGAAGACCTGCACAACTTTGGCGCCGACTACGACCGCACGCTGATGGCCTGGCACGCGAATGTGCAAGCGGCTTGGCCCCGCTTTGCCGAGCAGTTGGGGCCACGCTTTTTGCGCATGTGGCGCTACTACCTGCTGTCCTGCGCGGGCGCTTTCCGGGCGCGTGACATCCAGCTTTGGCAATGGGTGCTGTCGCGTCCCGGGCGGCCGGGTGTTTACCCCCGGCTGGTTGGCTGATATCTTTCAAGCCTTTTTGGCCGCTAGCGCAGCTATTCATTTGATAGCATTTTGCGCATGAAGGCGTTGTGCAGTTCTACGCCACGGCGCACAGGCTTGCGCCGCTCCAGCACCACAAAGCCGTGGTGCGCAAAAAACGGCTCCGCCGTGGCGCTGACATTGGCCGTCAGTTCTGCCAAGCCCAGGGTGCTGGCCTCCTGGTGGATGCGCTGCATCAACAGACGCCCCACTCCCTGGCGCGGGCATGTGCCTGACACAAAGAAGTGGTCGATAAAGCCGCTGGGCTGCACATCGGCATAGCCCAGAATGCAGCCCTGCCGCTCTACCACGAAGGGGTTGTTGGACCGCATGCGCTCGGCCCACAGCGCCACGTCGCACTCCACGGGCGCCCAGGCAAAAACCTGCTCGGACGTGTAGTCACGCGCAGCAATGGTGTGCACGGCTGAGAAGTAGACCTGGTACAGCGCGGGCGCATCGCCCTCCTGGAAGCGGCGCAGTTGCATGGGTGACAGCATAGTCATTCACCAGCGCCCGTATTGGGCCACGATGCCGCGGAACAAAGCGTCGCGCTCGACCCCCAGGTGCTTGCCGCTGGCATCGCCCGCAGCGTCCTGGCCCACGGCGGTGTGCACTACCACCAGCTTCAAATCCGGGTCCACCAGGATGGCCTGGCCATAGACACCCAGCAAGGCAAAGCGGCGGTGGCTACCCGGGAGCAGCCAGGTCTGGAAGCCATAGCCGAAGTAGGTGCTGCCTTTGTTGGCCATCTGACCTGGGCGAAAGTCTGCCGGCTGGCGTGCGGCGTCAGTCATGTCCAGCAGGTATTCACGCGGCAGCACGGCCTGGCCTTGCACCTGGCCGTCGTTGGCCATCATCCAGCCCAGGCGTGCGTAGTCGCGCACGGTGGCATTCAGGCCGCCTTGGGCCAGTTCAAGCTTGTCCACCGGATTCAGCAACCAGGTAGCGGCCGCCTGCGCACCCAAGGGTTGCCAGATCTTTTGCGCCACGTAATCACACAGACTGCGGCCGGTGGCTGCCGCTAGCACCAGGCCCAACACCTCGGTTTGGGCACCGGAGTAGTTGAAGTGCGTACCCTCGGGGTCGGCACGCTCGGTGATGGACTGGGTGGCCTGCAGGGTGCCGCTGCGCCGCACAATGGCGTTGAAGCGGGCGCGGTCGTCCTGCGGGGTGTAGTCTTCCACGTAGCGCGCTCCCGATGCCATGCGCAGCAGATGGACCAGGCGGGTTTCACCATACAGGCTGCCGGCCAGAGCTGGCACGTAGGTGGCGGCAGTGTCATTCAGGGAATGGATGGCGCCCTCCTCCAGCGCCTTGCCCACGGCCAGCGCCACCACGGTCTTGGCCATGGAATTGGACAGCATGCGCATCTCCGGCGTGCGGGCATAGTTGTAGCGCTCGGCCACGATCTCGCCGTCCTTCAGCACCAGCACGGCCGTGGCACGCTGGTGCTCCATGTAGTCGTCCAGCGTCCACTGACGGTTGGCAAAGCGGTAGTTGAAGCGTGTTTCGTTGGTGGCCTGGGGCAGAACCAGCGGCTGGGCCGCGGGCGCCATGCTGCAGGACGGCCGAAAGCTGTCCATGGCACTGAAAGATCCCACCAGATACGCCGGCTGGTAGGCCTGCCGCAGGTCGCTGCCCACCGGGTAGCCCTGGGATTTGCCCAGCAGCTCCTCCTCGGGCGCGGCCACGGCCGACAACGCACACAGCAAGGCGGGCACAAACAACCGCCAGCCAGGGGCTCGAAAACAAACAAGGTCAAACAACATAGACATGGCGCAGATGCAATGAGGAGCACGAATATAGCTTGCGCCCTGGTTGCCCCGCCGACCACATAGGCAGCGCATAAGCTTGCGCGTTTTTGTTCGTTGTCCCGGCCCTGCGCCCTGCCTACCATGCCCCGCAAGGGCTGTGAACCAGGCCCAGAACAAGAAACATGCGCCGCCCATTCCGTCTTGCCACTGCACTGAAATCCGCCGAATGGCCCACCTGGGCCTTGCTGCTCGCCATCTACGGTGGCTGGGGCCTGGTCATCCGCCATTGGGCGCAGCTAGGTGCCGGCCTGGGCAGCGCCCTGCTGGTGGTGTGGATCTGCTGGTACCTGAGCCTGCAGCACGAGCTGGTGCATGGCCACCCCACGCGCTCTGCCCGCTTCAACCGCCTGCTGGGCCTGGCGCCACTAGCCGTGTGGTACCCGTTTGACCTGTACCGTGACAGCCACCTGGCACACCATCGCGACGAACACCTCACCAGCCCGGGCATAGACCCCGAGAGCAACTACCTTACGGCGGACCACTTCGCCCGTCTGCCACGCCTGCTGCAAGCCGGCTGGCGCTGCCAACGCACGGTACTCGGGCGGCTGCTGGTGGGGCCGGCGCTGGTGCTACCACCAACCTGGGCCGGCATGCTGCGGCGGCCCCTGCGTGGCGATCACACACACAACCGGGCCTGGGCCACGCACCTGGTACTGCTGGCCGCGATGCTGTGGGCGCTGTGGCATTTCGCGGGCATACACCCGCTGCTGTATCTGCTGCTAGCCTATGCAGCGCTGGGCCTGGCCATGCTGCGCTCGCTGTACGAGCACCGACCGGCGACCCGCCCGGCACACCGGATCGCGGTGAACGAGGCCTCGGCATTTTGGCGTTTGCTGTATCTGAACAACAATTACCACATGGTGCACCACGAATCCCCCGGCCTGCCTTGGTACCGGCTACGCCAGACCTACCTGGCCGACCGGCAGGGTTATCTACAGCGCAACGGCGGGTTTTTACTTCCAGGCTATGGTTACCTGCTACGGCGTTTTGCGCTACAACCCGTTGACGCGCCGGTGCTGCCTGCCGAACTGCAGCCGGTATACCCAGCCCGCCAGGGCTGATGCATGCGTCTTTCCCTTCGTTTTACTCCAGGAGTTCCCATGGTCCCCTTCTTCTCTCGCCGCCAGCTCGTTGCCTCCCTGGCCCTGGTGGGCCTCAGTGGTGCGCTACATGCCCAGACCGCCGTACGCGTGGCCTCCAAGATCGACACCGAAGGCTCGTTGCTGGGCAATGTGATCGTGCAGGTGCTGGAGGCCAACGGCATCAAGACCGAAAACAAGGTGCAGCTAGGTGTGACAAAGATCGTGCGCGGCGCCCTGGTGGCGGGCGAGATCGACATCTACCCTGAATACACCGGCAACGGCGCCTTCTTCTTCTCGGACGAAAAAAATCCGGCCTGGAAAGATGCCAAGGCCGGTTATGAAAAGGTTGCCGCGCTGGACCTGGAAAAGAACAAGCTGGTCTGGCTGCAGCCCGCACCAGCCAACAATACCTGGGCCATCGCCATCCGCAAGGACGTGGCCAGCAAGAACAACCTGAAGTCGCTGGACGACCTGGGCAAATGGCTGGGCACCGGCGGCAAGTTCAAGCTGGCGGCCTCGGCCGAGTTTGTGGAGCGCCCCGACGCCCTGCCCGCCTTCCAGACCACCTACGGCTTCAAGCTGACGCAAGACCAGCTGCTGACGCTGGCCGGCGGCGACACCACGGTGACCATCAAGGCCGCAGCCGAGCAAACCTCGGGCGTCAACGCCGCCATGGCCTACGGCACGGATGGCCCCGTGGCCGCCCTGGGCC
This sequence comes from Rhodoferax sp. GW821-FHT07F03, assembly GCF_059418745.1. Lineage (NCBI taxonomy): Bacteria > Pseudomonadati > Pseudomonadota > Betaproteobacteria > Burkholderiales > Comamonadaceae > Rhodoferax > Rhodoferax sp. GW821-FHT07F03. Next base: position 384,013 of record NZ_JBWKQM010000003.1, on the reverse strand, counting down.
TGCTGGTGCTGGCCGATACCAAGGGCGCGCAGCCCATCTACGCGCCCGCCCCGGTGGTGCGCGCCGAAGTGCTGGCGCGCTACCCCAAGATCAAGGACATGCTGGCCCCGGTCTTCAAAAGCCTGGACGGCCCCACCCTGCAAAGCCTGAATTCCAAGATTGCCCTGGAGGGCCAGGACGCCAAAGCCGTGGCCGCCGCCTACCTGAAGTCCAAGGGCTTCACCAAGTAAGCGCATGGGGCTGCACAACCGGGTGCTGTGCCTGTTGCTGGTGTTAGGCCTGGCCGCTGGCGGCAGCCTGGGCTTCGTCACCCAGGCACCGAACCGGCTGGTCACGGGCGTGGGCGTTCCACTGACTGACCTGCTACAGGGCCCGCACTGGTGGGTGCTGCTGCCAGTGCTGGTTTTGGCGCTATGCGCCGTGCTGCCCGCCGTGCGCCGTACGCATTGGCTGGTATTTGGTGCCGCGGCTTGCAGCCTGTTTGCCTGGGTCTGGCTGGCCGGTGATGCCGCCACCCAGGCTACGGCCACCGGCTCCACTTTGGCTCGTACCTCGTTTGGTGGAGGCTTCTGGGCGCTGGTGGTGCTGTCGGCCCTGGCTGCCGCAGACGCCTTGCAGCGCCTCGCCTTGCAAGCCGGGCTGAAGAGCCTGCTGGGCCTGACCGTGGTGCTGCCGCTGTGGCTGCTGCTGGCGCAAGGCCAACTGGATGCACTTTCGCTGTTGAAAGAGTACGCCAACCGGCAGGATGTATTCCAGTCGGCCTGGCGCCGCCATTTGGAGATCGTGCTGTTCACCCTGTTGCCCACGCTGTGCATAGCTGTGCCCTTGGGTGTGGCGGCTTTCCGCCGGCCCCGGCTGGCCGGGCCGCTGTTCGCGGTGCTGAACCTGGTGCAGACCATTCCCTCCATCGCCTTGTTCGGCCTGCTCTTGCTGCCCCTGGCCGCCCTGGGCGCCTGGCTGCCGCAGCTGGGCATACGCGGCATTGGCCTGGCGCCAGCGGTGCTGGCCCTGACGCTGTATTCACTGCTACCCATCGTGCACAGCACCGTGACCGGCCTGCGCCTGGTACCGCCCGAAGTGGTGGAGGCGGCCACCGGCATGGGCCTGACCCCGCGCCAAATCTTCTGGAAGGTGCAAGTGCCGCTGGCCCTACCCCTGCTGGTGGCCGGCGTGCGTACCACCACCGTGCAGGCCATCGGTCTGGCCGTGGTGGCGGCGCTGATCGGCGCGGGCGGCTTTGGCGCCATCATGTTCCAAGGGCTGCTCAGCAGTGCGGTGGACCTGGTGTTGCTGGGCGTGTTCCCGGTGGTGGCGCTGGCGGTAGTAGCGGACGCGGCGTTCCAGTCTTTATCGATGTTCCTGAGGTCCGCGCGATGATCGAGTTCCAGCATGTCAGCAAGTTGTTTGGCGATACGGCCGCCGTGAAAGACCTGTCGCTGCACATTCCCCAAGGTGAATTTACGGTGCTGATCGGCGGCTCGGGCTCGGGCAAATCGACCACGCTGAAGATGATCAACCGCCTGGTGGAGCACGATGCCGGGCGCATCCTGTTCCAGGGTGAAGAGATCCGCTCTTTCAAGCCTGAAGACATACGCCGGCGCATGGGTTACGCCATCCAGTCGATTGGCCTGTTCCCGCACTGGACGGTAGAGAAAAATATCGCCACCGTGCCCGCCCTGCTGGGCTGGACGCGCCAGCGCATACGTGACCGCGTGACCGAGTTACTGGAGCTACTGGACCTGGAGCCGAACATCTACCGCGACCGCTACCCGCACCAGCTGTCGGGCGGCCAGCAGCAGCGCGTGGGCGTGGCCCGGGCACTGGCGGTCAACCCCGAAGTGCTGCTGATGGACGAGCCCTTTGGCGCGCTGGACCCGGTGACACGCGCCACCCTGCAAAAGGAGATGCTGCGCATCCACCAAAGTTCGGGCAAAACCATTGTGCTGGTCACCCACGACATTGACGAGGCCCTGGGCCTGGCCAGCCGCATCGTGCTGCTGGACAAGGGCGAGGTAGTACAGGCCGGCTCGCCAGCCGAGATCCTCGCGCACCCGGTGAACGACTTTGTGACCGACTTCGTGGGACGCAGTGACATTGGCATCAAGCTGCTGGGCCTGTCCACCGTGGCCACCTACACCCGGCCCGGGGAGACCGCCACGGGCACCCCGGTCGCCGCCAACACCAGCTTGCGTGAAGCCCTGTCCACCTTTGTGGCGCGGGCCTGCGATCGCCTGCCGGTCGTGGACGCGCAGGGCCAGGCCCTGGGCGTGGTCCATTTCGCCGACCTGTGGCAGCGGCCGGCATGAAAGGCTGGCTGCGCAACCCGCTGCCCTGGGCCTTGCTGCTATTGGCGGCGCTGGTCTGGGGCATGCCCTATCTGCAGCCTGTGTTCACGGCCCTGTTCCCCGAGCTGGACCGGCCCATGTACACCCAGGACAGCTTCGCGGCACTGGTGGCCGCCCACCTGAACCTGGTGTTCTGGTCCAGCAGCGCGTCCATCCTCGTCGGTGTGGCTGCGGGCATCGCGGTGACGCGGGCTGGTGGCCGCGAATTTCGCCCGCTGGCCGAGACCCTGGTGGCCATGGGACAGACTTTTCCGCCGGTGGCAGTGCTAGCAGTGGCCGCGCCGCTGATAGGCTTTGGTGCCGCGCCGGCCTTGATCGCGCTGGCCCTGTACGGCCTGCTGCCCATACTGCGGGCCACCATCAGCGGCCTGGAGTCGGTACCCGTCGGCGTGCGCGAGGTGGCGCAAGGCCTCGGCATGGGCCGGCTGCGCCTGCTGTGCCAGATCGAGATTCCGCTGGCACTGCCAGTCATCGTGGCCGGCATACGCACTTCGGTCACCATCAACCTGGGCACTGCGGCCATCGCATCCACCGTCGGCGCCAAAACCTTGGGCTCGCCCATCATCGTGGGCCTGAGCGGCTTCAACACCGCCTATGTGCTGCAGGGCGCGATCCTGGTCGGCGCGCTGGCCATCGTGATCGACATGGCTTTTAGCCAGTTGGCCCGCTGGCTGGACCGCTGGCGCGTACAGCCCCCAGCCCATTGAGCCACATGGAATCCGCTTTCCCCATGTATGCCGCAGGCGCGCCGGCCCACCAGGCGCTGTGGCAATTTGTGGCACAGCAGCTGCTAGACCAGGGCTTTGGCAGCATCCCTCTAACTTTGGCGCAGCCCGCAGACCTGCTCGCCCACTGGCAACAGCCCGGGCTGCTGCTGAGCCAGACCTGCGGCTATCCGCTCACCCACGCGCTGGCAGGTCGTGTCCAGTTGGTGGGCGCCTTCCGTTACCAGGCGCCGGGCTGCGAAGGCATCCACTACCGCAGCATGCTGGTGTGTCGTACGGCGGATGCAGCCCTGCCGTTGGACGCCTTTCGGGGCCGTGCCGTGGCTTTCAATTCAGCCGACTCCCAATCCGGCTACAACAGCCTACGCGCGCTGGTAGCGCCTTGGGCGGTGGAAGGCGCCTTCTTCGGGCAGGCACTGCAGACCGGCGCGCACCGGGCATCGCTGAAGGCTGTACGCTCGGGCGCGGCTGATATCGCTGCCATCGACTGTGTCAGCCTGGCCCTGTTCCAGCGGGAAAATCGCCAGGCGCTGGAAGGGCTACGCATCTGCGGCTATACCGCCCTGTCGCCCGGCCTACCGCTGATCACCTCGTTACAGACTGCGCCAGAACTGTTAATTGCCTTGCAGTCCGCCCTGCGTGCCGCCATGAAGGTAGATAGCCTGGCAGATGCCCGCGCCGCACTGTGCATCGCGGGGTTTGAAACCGTCAAACTAGCCGCCTACGACGCCATCCTGGCAATGGAACAAGCCGCGTTTCGGCAGGGTTACTACAAGCTTTGACACGAAACGCCAAAGTAAGCCAGCCAGCGGGCGGCTTACAGGCTATAATCCAAGGCTTTGCTGGCAAACCCTCGCTGCCTGATCAATGTAATAGCGAGGGAACACCGCGGTCCCTTCGTCAAACGGCCTGATCTTCCTTTGACAAGACCCGCACACTATCGGAATCTTTTTTTGTCATGACAACTATCCGTGTAAAAGAAAACGAACCCTTTGACGTGGCCCTGCGCCGCTTCAAGCGCACCATCGAAAAGCTCGGTCTGCTGACCGACCTGCGTGCGCGTGAGTTCTATGAAAAGCCCACCACCGAGCGCAAGCGCAAGAAGTCGGCCGCTGTGAAGCGCCACTACAAGCGTGTACGTTCGATGCAGCTGCCTAAAAAGCTGTATTAAGCTTTCAAACTGTTCGCAGTTTGACAAGCCCGCCCCGGGACGCCAGGGCGGGCTTTTTGACTTTTAGACCCAAACTTTCAGGAGCAACCATGTCACTCAAAGAACAAATCACCGAAGACATGAAAACCGCCATGCGCGCCAAGGACAGCGCCCGTCTGGGTACCGTCCGCCTGCTGCTGTCGGCCATGAAACAAAAAGAAGTGGACGAACGCGTGGTGCTGGACGACGCCGCCATCATCGCCATCGTCGACAAGCTCATCAAGCAACGCAAGGACTCGGTGGAAGCCTTCGTCAAGGCCGACCGCAATGACCTGGCCGATGTGGAAAAAGCCGAAATGGCCGTGCTGTCCGCCTACCTGCCCCAGCGTCTGGACGCCGAGCAAGTCGCCGCCGAAGTCGGCACGCTGGCTGCCGCCCTGGTCGCCGAACTGGGCCGCCCCCTGACCGGCGGCGACATGGGCAAGCTGATGGGCGCCGCCAAGGCGCAGCTGGCTGGCAAGGCTGAAATGGGCCAGGTATCGGCTGCCGTAAAAGCCGCGCTGGCGGGATAAACCCTGCCCGCCATGGGGTCCAGGACAACCAATGTCCTGGCTACCGCGTTATAAAAGGCGTGAACACTCTGCTGCACGCCATGTCCTACACCCTTCTTTCCCGAACAACCCACCTGCTAGTCGGGTTGTTACTCGCGTTGGCGGGCTTGCAGGCTTCCGCGCAGACCGACGCGCCCAGCCGCGTGGGCCGCATCAGTCAGATGGAGGGCGTTACCAGCTACGCGCCCAGTGGCAGCAATGACTGGAGCCCCGCCGAATACAACCGACCACTGACCACCGGCGACCGGCTACAAACCGCCCCCGGCTCCCGTAACGAGCTGCACATAGGCTCTACCGCCCTGCGCAGCAGCGGCCCGGCCGCATTGGAAATCGCCCAACTAGACGACGACACCGCCCGCCTGACGCTGGAACGGGGCAGCCTGTCGCTGCGCGTGCGCCAGCTCTATCCCGGCGAACAGCTGGAAATCGACACCCCCAACCTGGCCTTCACCATCAGCCAGCCCGGCGAATACCGGCTGGACGTGGACACCCGCTTCCGCACCACCGCCGTCACCGTGCGCAGCGGCAGCGGCGTGGCCTATGGAGAAAACGGCCAGGCGCGCGGCATCACCGCCGGGCAGCAGATCCGCTTTGCCGACCGCCAACTGGGCCAGGAGGTGTTCTTCGACAACCCGCCCCGCGATGCCTTTGACATGTGGGCCAGCGCCCGCGACCGGGCCGAAGACCAGTCGCTCAGCGCCCGCTACGTGTCGCGCGACACTGTGGGCTACCAGCAGCTCGACGCCTATGGCGAATGGCGCACCGACACCGAATTCGGCACGGTATGGATTCCCCGCGTCAACAACAGCCAGTGGGCGCCCTTCCGCAACGGCCAGTGGCGCTGGATTGAACCCTGGGGCTGGACCTGGGTGGACGACGCGCCTTGGGGCTTTGCGCCCTTCCACTACGGCCGCTGGGCGCAAATCGGTGCGCAATGGTGCTGGGTGCCCGGGCCAGTGGTGGCGCGCCCGGCGTATGTGCCAGCGGTGGTGGGTTTCCGCGACCCATTTGCCGACCGTGACCGTCACCATCCACCCAATAACAACTGGTATCCGCTGGCCCCCGGCCAGACCTGGCGCCCAGCCAACCCCCACCGCCCGCCTGAGTCGCGGCCCGGCCTGCCTCCCGGCGTGGGCGCAAACCCCGCATGGCGAGACAGTCCTCCCAGCCAGCAGGCCATACCCATGCCCCGGCCTCAAGTGCACATGGTGGAACCCATGATGCAAGCCCCCAACAACCTGCAGGACTTGCAACAGCGAGCCCAATTGCAGCGCCAGCAGCAGCTAGACCGCGAACGCCAGCAGCAAGAGCAAAACCGCATCCAGCTCCAGGGCCAGCAACGCGAACAAATGCAGCGCGATGCCGCGCAGCAGCAAATGCGCGAACAGCAAAACCGCATCCAGCAGCAGCAGGCAGAGCAAGCCCAACGGGAACAGGCGCAACGCGAACGGAACCAACGCGCCCAGCAGCAGCAGCAACAACAACAACAACCGCAGCCAGCACAGCAGATCCAGCCCATGCCCCGCCCGCAGGTCCAGGAGGCCAAGCCCAATACCTGGACACCAGACCGCAAACGCATCTTGATCCCAGGCGAAGCGCTGAGCCGTTAAAGCCTGTTTTGCTTCAATATTTATAGCACCCTGCGCAGGTAAATAGTGCGCCAGTGGCATAAAACGCTTGCCCCGGCAAGGCCTTCAGCTGCTGCTGCGCACCACCAGTTCAAAGCCCAGATCGATCGTGCTGTGCGGCACCGGTTCGCCACGCATCAGCGCCAGCAACATCGTGGCGGCCTGTGTACCGATCTCGGCGCGCGGTGTGCGGATGGTGGTCAGTGGCGGCAGCATCTGGTCGCTGCCGGCCAGGTCGTTGAAGCCCACCACGGCAATCCGCCCTGGCACGGCTACCTGCAAACGCAAGGCCGCCAGCAGCCCACCCTGCGCCAGGTCGTCGTTGCAAAAAAAGACGGCATCCACATCCGGCCGGCGTGCCAGCAGGCTCTCCAACAATTGCCCGCCCAGGGCCATGGATGTGGGCGACGGGTCCAAGACTTCCAAGCCAGGGTCGTAACACCCCGCGTCCCGCAAAGCGGCGCGGTAGCCCTCGGCCCGCTGCATGACCCGCGGGTCCAGCTGCCCGGCGACGTAGGCGATGCGCCGGCGGCCGCGCTGCAACAGGTGTTCGGTGATGGTGCGGGCCGCGTCCCGCTGCGATAGCCCCACGCCGTAGACGCCCGGCGTCACCGCCGTTTCCATTAAATGCACGCAGGGCACGCCGCTGCGGGCAATCATCTGGCGGGCGGCTTCGCTGCGGTCGAAACCGGTGACCAGCAAGCCGGCCGGGCGGTGTGCCAGATAGCTTCGTAGCAAAGCCTCTTCTTCCGCGGCCTGGTAGTGGGTCACGCCCATCAGCGTCTGGTAGCCGGCAGGCGCCAAGGTGCGCTGCACTGCCTCCAGCAGTTCGACGAACAGCGCGTTCGACAACAGCGGAATCAACACCGCCACATGCGAGCTGCGGGCCGAAGCCAGGGCGCGGGCCGCAGGGTCGGGCACATAACCCAGCTGCTGGGCTGCCACCTGGACCTTCTCGACCAGCACCGGGTCCACCGCCCGGGCGCCGCGCAAGGCGCGTGACGCCGTGATGGCACTGACACCTGCGGCCAGGGCCACATCGTTGAGTGTGGCGCGCCCGGTTGCCCGCCGGCGCAAAGGGGGTGAGGAAGGGGATGAGGAGGGGCTATCCATGCGGTGTGGAGGCGATTCTACCGAGGCAACGGTATTGCCAATCAACAAGCTCCGCTTACGCCATTGGCCACTTGTTCAGGTGAAAACCCTGATGGAAATACATACCGGCCGGACTTAGGATAGCGCTGTCCAAAAATTGAAAACGATTTTTTGGCGTCGTACAGGCCGCTGGCCTGGTTTTTTTCACTTATTGGGATTGCGCTGTCCAACATGGTTTCACTGGTTGTTATGGGCGTTGCCGGATGCGGTAAATCAAGTCTGGGGGATGCATTGGCCGAGGCCTTACATTGGCCACTGGTCGAAGGTGACGACTTCCACTCCGCCGCCAACGTCGCCAAGATGCGTGCCGGCGTGCCCCTGGTGGATGCCGACCGCACGGGCTGGCTGGCGCGGCTGGGTGAGGAGCTGCAGCGCCATCCCCAGGGCGCCGTGCTGACCTGCTCGGCCCTCAAGCGCGCCTACCGGGACCAGTTGCGCAGCGCCGTGCCGGGCTTGCGCTTTGTGCACCTGGCGTTGAGCCGCGAGGAAGCCCGACTGCGCGTGGCCCAGCGGGCAGGCGGCCATTATTTCCAGGCCAACCTGGTGGACAGCCAGTTCGAAGCGCTGGAAAGCCCCGAGGGCGAAGCCGGTGTGCTGGTGGTCGATGCCACCCTGGCCCTGGCACCCCTTACCCAACACGTCATCCACTGGCTGCAGGAGACCCCATATGCAAACCCCTGAAACACCTATCCCCGTGCCCCGCGTGGTGCGCCTGGCCCATGCGGCCATGGCCTTGTGCCTGGCCGTCATGGCCACCTCGGTCTTCATCAACGTGGTGCTGCGCTATGGCTTTGGCAGCGGCGTGGCCGCCAGCGAAGAGCTGTCGCGCCTGCTGTTCGTCTGGATGGTGTTCATCGGCGCCGCTGCCGCCTACCCCATGGGCGAACACATGGCTTTCACCAGCCTGCTGCTGGCGCTACGCGACAGGCCTGCTGCATTGGCGGCCATGGCGGCACTGATCCGCGTGCTGGTGGTGCTGGGCTGCAGCTTCCTGGCCTGGGGCGCTTGGCAGCAGGTGGTCGTGGGCCTGGGCAGCCACTCGGTGGTGCTGGGCTACTCCAGCGCGCTGCTGCCCTTGCCGGCGTTTTTGTGCTCCCTGTTGATCGCTGTAATGGCGTTGTGGGAGCTGGTACGTAACAAAGCCCTGGACCTCGGTCACGGCGCGGAAGTGGAGTAAGTCATATGTCCTCAGAAGGTCAAGCATTCGTCGTTTTTTCGCTGGGCATGCTGGTGCTGATGGGCATTGGCATGAACATGGCGCTGGCATTGGTACTTACCGGGGCAGGCATGGCCTGGGTTCTGGATTTCTGGGACACCCAGCTGCTGGCCCAGAACCTGGTGGCCGGGGTGGACAGCTTTCCGCTGCTGGCCGTGCCCTTCTTCATCCTGGCCGGCGAGCTGATGAACTCGGGCGGCATCAGCCGGCGCATCATCGCCATGGCCCAGGCCTGGGTCGGCCACATCCGGGGTGGCCTGGGCTATGTGGCAATTGGCGCTGCGGTGCTGATGGCCAGCATGAGCGGCTCGGCTCTGGCCGACACCGCGGCGCTGGCCACCATCCTGCTGCCCATGATGCGCCAGCACGGCTACCCGCTGCCGGTGTCGGCCGGCTTGCTGGCCTCGGGCGGCATCATCGCGCCCATCATCCCGCCGTCGATGCCGTTTGTGATTTACGGTGTGACCACCAACACCTCGATCTCGGCACTGTTCGTCTCGGGCATCGTGCCCGGCCTGTTCATGGGTGCTGGTTTGATCGTGGCCTGGAAGTTTGTGCTACGCAAGACCGAGCTGCCGGTGGGCCAGCCCCTGCCCATGAAGGAACGCCTGCAGGCCACGCTGAAAGCCTTCTGGGCGATGCTGATGCCCATCATCATCATCGGCGGCATGAAGAGCGGCCTGTTCACCCCCACCGAGGCCGCCGTGGTGGCAGCGTTCTACGCGCTGGTCGTAGCCCTGTTCGTGCACCGTGAAATGAAGCTGCCCGAGCTGTACACGGTGCTGGTACGCGCCGCCAAAACCACCGCCGTGGTGATGTTCCTATGCGCCGGCGCTGCCGTGGCCAGCTACATGATCACCCTGGCCGACCTGCCCAGCACGCTGTCGAACTGGCTCGGCCCGTTGGTGGAAAGCCCGCGCGTCCTGATGGCGGTGATGATGGTCGTGCTGGTGTTGATAGGCACCGCGCTGGACCTGACACCCACCATTCTGATCTTCGCCCCGGTGATGCTGCCCATCGCCGTCAAGGCCGGCATCGACCCGGTGTACTTCGGCCTGATGTTCGTGCTGAACGGCGCCATCGGCCTGATCACCCCGCCAGTGGGCACGGTATTGAACGTGATTACCGGCGTGGGCCGCCTGCCCATGCACACCGTCATCAAGGGCGTGAACCCCTTCCTCATCACCTACACGCTGATCCTGATCCTGTTCGTGATCTTCCCGCAGCTCGTCATCGCCCCCGTGGCGTGGATGCGCTAAACCGCCCGCTTTCTTACAAGCTACAACTTACAACCAAGGACAAATACCATGCACACCTTCCTTCGCCGCACCGCCCTGGCCACCGTGGCCGCACTCGCCCTGGGCGCCGCCAGCGCAGCCTTCGCCCAGGACATCAAGCCGCGCATCATCCGCTTTGGCTACGGCCTGAACGAGCAAAGCAACCAGGGCCGCGCCGCCAAAGTGCTGGTCAGTGCGATCGAAAAAGCCTCTGGTGGCAAGATGAAGATGCGCGCCATCGGCGCTGCCGCCCTCGGCCCCGACACCCAGATGCAGCAAGCCCTGGTGGGCGGTGCGCAGGAGATGATGGTCGGCTCCACCGCCACCCTGGTTGGCATCACCAAGGAAATGGCACTGTGGGACACGCCCTTTCTGTTCAACAACGTGCAGGAAGCCGACGCCATCCTGGACGGCCCCATCGGCCAGAAAGTCATGGCCAAGCTGCAGGAAAAAGGCCTGGTGGGTCTGGTCTACTGGGAGAACGGCTTTCGCAACCTGACCAATAACAAACGCCCGGTCACCAAGCTGGAAGACATGGACGGCATCAAGCTGCGCGTGATGCAAAACGAAGTCTTCCTGAGCAGCTTCAAGACCCTGGGCGCCAACGCCATCCCCCTGCCCTTCAGCGAGCTCTTCAGCGCGCTGGAAACCAACACCGTGGACGGCCAGGAAAACCCTTTCAACACCATCGTCTCCAGCAAGTTCTACGAGGTGCAAAAGTACCTGAGCGTGACCAACCACGTCTACAGCCCCTGGATCGTGCTGGCCAGCAAGAAGTGGTGGGACGGCCTAAGCAAGGACGAGCAAAAAGTGCTGCTGGACGCGGCCATCCAGAGCCGCGACTTCGAACGCAAGGACACGCGCGACGAAGCCGCCAAAGCCCTGGCCGACCTGAAGACCAAGGGCATGCAGATCAACCAACTAGCCCCCACAGAAGCCGCCCGCATGCGCGACAAACTCACCAAGGTCAACGCCCTGGTCGCCGCCAATGTGGGCATGGACCTATGGCAGGAAACCCAGGCCGCACTAGCCAAGCAGCGCGGTAAGTAAACGCCAAGCAAAACGCCATCAGCTACTATATTGATAGCTGGTGGCACAGGTGGAATAAGCGCCTGAGGCCTAAAAAGCTTAGATCAGCTCCCGGCCACCTTCATCTTGTTGACCAGGATCGAGCCCACGGTTTTCGCGCCGTAGTTGTAGGTATCTGCGCCAATCGCCTGGATGCCCTTGAACATGTCCTTCAGGTTGCCGGCGATGGTGATCTCTTCCACGGGGAAGGCGATCTCGCCGTTTTCCACCCAGAAGCCGCTGGCGCCACGCGAGTAGTCGCCGGTCACGTAGTTCACGCCCTGGCCCATCAGCTCGATCACGAACAGGCCGGTGCCCAACTTTTTCAGCATCGCGTCCAGGTCGTCGCCCGCACGGGTGCGGCGAGAGGTGAGCGTCAGATTGTGCGAACCGCCAGCGTTGCCGGTGGTCTTCATGCCCAGCTTGCGCGCCGAGTAGCTACTGAGGAAGTAACCTTCGACCACACCCGCGTCCACCACCTTGCGCGCCTTGACGCGCACGCCCTCTTCGTCGAACGGCGAGCTGCCCTTGCCGCGCTTCACGAACGGGTCTTCCATCAGATCGATGTGCTTGGGGAAGATCTGCTTGCCCATGGAGTCCAGCAGAAATGTGCTCTTGCGGTACAGCGCACCGCCGCTGACGGCCTGCACAAAGCCACCCAGCAGGCCGGCGGCCAGCGGCGACTCGAACAACACCGGGCATTCCACGGTGGGTATCTTGCGCGCCTTCAGGCGACTCAGGGCGCGCTGGGCGGCGTAACGGCCCACGTCCTGCGGCGAAGCCAGCTCGGCCGCGTCGCGCATGGAGCTGTACCAGGAGTCGCGCTGCATGCCGCTACCCTTGCCAGCAATCGGCGCTACCGACAAAGAATGCCGCGAGCTGGCGTAGCCGCCCCGGAAACCATTGGTGTGTGCGCTGAAGAAATGCGACTGCTGGGCCGACACGCCCGCGCCTTCGCTGTTGGTGATGTGCTTGCTGGTCTGCAGGGCCGCGGCCTCGCATTCCATGGCGATCTGGGCCGCGTCTTCGCTGGTGATGGCCCAGGGGTGGAACAGGTCCAGGTCCACCTGGCGCTTGGCAATGTCCTTGGAACTGGGCAGGCCGGCGGCCGGATCTTCGGCGGTGAAGCGGGCAATATCGTAGGCCGCTTGCACGGTCTGCTGGATGGCTGCCTTGGAGAAATCGGAGGTGCTGGCGTTGCCACGGCGTTTGCCGATGTAAACCGTGATGCCCAGCGACTTGTCGCGGTTGCGCTCCACGGTTTCCAGCGCGCCCTTGCGCACCGATACGCTCAGGCCGCAGCCCTCGGAGGCCTCGGCACCGGCGTCAGTCGCACCAAGTTTTTTGGCGTGCGCCAGGGCGCTGTCTACCAGTTCTTCAAAGAAAGGCCGGCTGTAGGCAAAGCCACTGTCGGGGCGGGAAACTGTGGAATCTGGGTTTTTCATGTTGGCGGCTATGATACTTGCCACGCCGGCACCTAGGCCGCGCCCCATCGGATACCCGCGCACAGCGCCACCCCACCCAGAAATACCATGTCACGCAAACCCACCAAAGGCTATTACGTCCAAGGCACCTTCGTCGCCGAAGGCAGCGAACTGGACATCCAGCTCAAAGCCGAACTCAAGGGCACCGACTCCGCCAGCCGCACCGACATGAAACGCGAAAGCGACGAATTGCAAAAGCTGGGTGAAGACCTGCTGACCCTGCGCACCGACCTGTTCACCAAGCTTCAACTGGGCGAAAAGCTGCACGACGCGGTGGTCGAAGCCAAGCGCATCACCAACTTCGAAGGCAAGCGCCGGCAAATGCAGTACATCGGCAAGCTCATGCGCAAGCAAGAACCCGAGATGCTGGAAGCCATACGCGCCGCATTGAAGGTGCAACAGTTTGGCTCGGCCCAGGAAAACCTGGCCCTGCACAAGGCCGAAACCTGGCGCGACCGCCTGATCGCCGACGATGCCGCCGTGGGCGAATGGATCGCCGCCTTCCCGCAAACCGACTCCCAGCAGCTGCGTGCCCTGGTGCGCCAGGCCCGCAAAGACCTGGTGCCTGCAACGCCCGGCGCCCTGCCCCGCCACGGCCGCGCCTACCGCGACATCTTCCAGCTGGTGCGCGAGCACCTGGCGGAAACCGACGGCCCGCTGAACGACGGCACGGTAGAAGAATGAGCGCCTCCTTCGACCCCGTGAAGATCGGCATCGTCTCGGTCAGCGACCGCGCCAGCACCGGCGTCTACGAAGACAAAGGCCTGCCCGCGCTGCAGGACTGGCTGACGCGGGCGCTGAAAAACCCCATCGAATTCGTGCCCCGCCTGATCCCCGACGAACAAGCCGTCATCAGCGCCACCCTGGTCGAGTTGGTCGACGCCGGCTGCAGCCTGGTGTTGACCACCGGTGGCACCGGCCCTGCACTGCGCGACGTCACGCCCGAGGCCACGCTGGCCATTGCCCACAAGGAAATGCCCGGCTTTGGCGAGCAGATGCGCCAAATCAGCCTGAAGTTCGTGCCCACCGCCATCCTGTCGCGCCAGACCGCCGTGGTCCGCGACAAAAGCCTGGTCATCAACCTGCCCGGCCAGCCCAAGGCGATAGCCGAGACGCTGGAAGGCCTGCCCGCCCTGGGCACGCCCGGCATCTTTGCCGCCGTGCCCTACTGCATCGACCTGATCGGCGGCCCTTATCTGGAAACCGTCGAGACGGTGTGCAAGGCCTTCCGGCCCAAATCGGCCATCCGTCCACCGGCTGCCCAGTAAGCACGACGGCGGCAGGGCTTCACGCCCCGGCTGAAAATGACTTTCAGCCCTTCTCATTTCTGCAAGGAGACACCATGCAAGTCCTGAAACTCGCCGCCTTCTCCGACGGCTCCAGCGGCGGCAACCCCGCAGGCGTCGTCATCGCCGATGTTCTGCCCAGCGACGCCGAAATGCAGCGCACCGCTGCAGCCGTCGGTTTTTCTGAAACCGCTTTCGCCGCGCCCATGGGCAGCGCCTGGCGGGTGCGCTATTTCTCACCCGAGACCGAGGTAGCGTTCTGCGGACACGCCACCATCGCGCTGGGTGCGGTCCTGGCGCAGCAGCACGGCGACGGCGTCTACCCGCTGACGCTGAACCACGCCCAGATCACCGTGGAAGGCCGCAGCGCCGGCACACTGTTCACTGCAGCACTGCAGTCGCCGCCCACACGCAGCCAGCCCGCGCCTGCCGAACTGGTGGCCGAGGCTCTGGCCCTGCTGGGCTACACCGCCCACGACCTGGACCCGCGCATCCCGCCGGCCCTGATACACGGCGGTGCCGACCACCTGGTGCTGGCACTGAAGACCCGCAGCGCCCTGGCCACCATGCACTACGACCTGGCCACAGGCCGCAGCCTGATGCTGCGCGCCGGCCTGGTGACCATCCTGCTGGCTTTTGCCGAGTCAGCGCAGCGCTTCCACACCCGTAACGCCTTCGCATCTGGCGGTGTGCTGGAAGACCCCGCCACCGGCGCCGCCACCGCCGCCCTGGCCGGCTACCTGCGCGACCTGGACTGGCCGCACGGTGGTGCCATCGACGTGGTGCAAGGCGAAGACATGGGCATGCGCTCCCTGCTGCGCGCCGAGTTCAGCAGCCAGCCAGGCAGCTCGGTACGCGTATCTGGCACAGCCCGGTTGATGGCCTGATTGCTATCCAAATAGGAGCATCCAGCGCAGGTGGAATATGCGCTGGCGACCTAAAAGACTTGAACTTCACACGAATAACAGCGCCCACCCAGGCCATCTGTCCAGCCGAACCATGCACCTCCCCCACATCCTGCTGCTGGAAGACGACCCGGCCATCGCCAAAACCGTGGTCTACACCTTCGAGCGCGTGGGACTGCGGGTGACGCACTGCCTGCTGGTGGCGGATGCGCTGCGCCAGTTGGAGATCGCACCGCCCGATCTGCTGGTGCTCGACATCGGCCTGCCCGATGGCTCAGGCCTGGACGTATGCCGCCAGGTACGCGCCAACGCCACCCAGCGCCACCTGCCGCTGCTGGTACTCAGCGCGCAGGGCGAAGAGATCGACCGCGTCGTCGGCCTGGAGCTGGGCGCCGACGACTATGTGACCAAGCCCTTCAGCCCGCGCGAGCTGGTGGCGCGGGTACGCGGCCTGCTGCGACGCGCCTCGGCCCCGGCCAACCCGGCGCCGCCCGCCCCCACCGGCTTCACGCTGGACCTGGACGGCCAGCGCGCCACCTGGCAGGGCCAGGCCTTGCCGCTGACCCGGCGCGAGCTGGGCCTGTTGGCCGAGCTGCTGCGCCAGCCCGGGCGCATCCGCAGCCGCGACGCCCTGCTGAGCGCGGTATGGGGCAACGACTCGGAAAGCACCGACCGCACGGTGGACACGCACATCAAGACCCTGCGCGCCAAGCTGCAGCAGATCACGCCCACGCTCGACCCGATCGCCACGCACCGCGGCCTGGGCTATTCCATCGCGCCGCAAACCTGAGATGCATCTGGGCATCCGCATCCTGTTCGGCTTTTTCCTGATCACCGGGCTGGCTGGCCTGTTCGTGCTGCGCATCTTTGTGGCCGAGGTCAAGCCCAGCGTGCGCGAGGTGATGGAAGACATGATGGTCGACACCGCCAACATCCTGGCCGAGCTGGCCGTCGACGATCTGCGCGCCGGCAACATGGCGCAGGGCCGGTTCGCCACCCAGGTCGGCGCCTACGCGCGCCGGCCCATAGACGCGCGCATCTGGGGCCTGGACAAACAGTCGCTGGACTTCCGCGTCTACGTGACCGATGCCAAGGGCACGGTCATGTTCGACTCGGCCCGGGTGGCGGTGGGGCAAGACTATTCGCAATGGCGCGACGTGGCCCGCACGCTGCGCGGCGAGTACGGCGCCCGGGCCACGCGCCAGGTCTACGAGGACGACCGCAGCTCGGTGCTGTACGTGGCCGCGCCCGTCAACTACGGCGGCCAGGTCATCGGCGTGCTGACGGTGGCCAAGCCGGTGGCCACGGTGCAGGCCTTCATCGACCGGGCCGAGCGCAAGATTCTGGTCAGCGGCTTCTGGCTGCTGGCCCTGTCGGCAGCGGTGGGGGTGGCGGTGACGCTGTGGGTGGTCTACAGCATCCGCCAGCTGCGCCGCTACGCCAACGCCATGGAGGCCGGCAAGAAGCTGCCGCTGCCGCGCATTCCCGGCGAGCTGGGCGAGCTGGCGCGGGCCATGCAGGCGATGCGCCAGCGGGTCGAGGGCCGCGACTACATCGAAGGCTATGTGCGCGCCCTGACCCACGAGCTGAAGAGCCCGCTGGCCGCCATCCGCGGCGCTGGCGAGCTGCTGCAGGAGCCATTGCCCGAGCCCGACCGGCAGGAATTCGCCGCCGACGTGCTGGCCCAGACCCGGCGGCTGCAGAGCCTGGTGGACCGCCTGCTGGAGCTCAGCAAGCTGGAACAGCGCCAGGAACTGCTGCAGCCCCAGCGCCTGCGTCTGAGCGAATATTTAGCATCATTTATGGCCCTGGCGCAGGTAGACCGTGCGCATATAGCTATCGACTTGATAGCAAGCGACAGCCCGGCCACGGCCCACATCGAAGCCGACTTGCTGGCCCTGGCCCTGGGCAATCTGCTGGACAACGCCGCCGCCTTTGCCCCGCCGGGCAGCCGCATCCGCCTGGGCGTCGAAGGCCAGGCCATCGTGGTGCAGGACAGCGGCCCCGGCGTGCCTGGCTATGCGCTGCCCAAGCTGGGGCAGAAGTTCTTCTCCACCGTGCGGCCCGACGGTGTCACCAAAGGCTCGGGCCTGGGCCTGGCCATCGTGCAGCAGATCATGGCGCTGCATGGCGGGCATATGCAGGTGAAAAACACCCAGCCGGGGCTGCGGGTGGAGCTGCATTTTCCGCCTTGAACACGTCCTTAAAACGCCGGACTTCACTTTCACTTCACACACTTCACTCTGCCCTCACCCGGGCTGATCAAGCTCGTGGCTTGTTCAACAAGGAGGGGAAATGAAGTCTATTATTTTTGGAAAACTCGGCGGTCTGTTGCTGGTGGCAATCTTGCTGTTGATCGGCCTGGCACAGATCACGGATCTGGTCCACGAACGGCAGTTGCAACACCAGAACGCCGTAAACAGCGTGGCGCAAAGCCTGGCGGGCAGCCAGACGCTGTTGGGGCCCTTGGTGCAGGTGAACTGCACCGAGGAATGGAACACACCCGGGGAAAACGGCCCGGTCGCCCAACGCCGCGAGTTCATCCGCGTTGCAGCCCCCACAAGCCTGAACGCAGCGGGCACCAGCCAGGTGGAGGCGCGGGCGCGCGGCCTGCATGCCACCCAGGTATTTAGCTTCAAGTCGCGCATTACTGCGCAGTGGGCAGACCTCAAAACCTTGGAAGGCGGACGCCAGCATGCGGATTCCAAACTGCAATGCGGTCCACCTGTATTGATGCTGGCGGTATCCGATGCCCGGGGTATTCGCCAGGCCGATGTGCAGGCCAACGGCGCAGCGCTGGTGGTGCGTGCCGGCACCGGGCACACCGCCTACCCGCGCGGCGTGCAGGCCAGTTTGCCCGCCGGCACCAATTTCAACGTGCCACTGAGCGCCGAAATCGCGCTGGAATTGCTGGGCACAGAAGGCCTGAACATCGTGCCACTGGGCAGTGCCAACCAAATCAGCCTCAGCTCCAACTGGCCACACCCCAGCTTTTACGGACAGTTTTTGCCCTCGGAGCGCAAGGTCGGCGACAAAGGCTTCGAAGCCAGCTGGCGTGTCTCCGCCCTGGCCAGCTCGGCCCAGCAGGCCGTGCTGAACGGCGGCCGGCTTTGCAGCAGCAGTGCCGGCAGTCCAAGCTACGCCTCGCCACGCGCAACATCAGACGAAGCTGTGGCCGCCAACACTGCCTGCGTCGAAACCCTCGGCGTCAGCTTTATCGACCCGATCAACACCTATTCGCTGTCTGACCGGGCCACCAAATACGGCCTGCTGTTCATCGCGCTGACGTTTGTGGCCGTGGGCCTGTTTGAATTCATGCGCGGGCTGCGGGTGCACCCCATCCAGTACTTTCTGGTGGGAGCGGCGATCAGCATCTTCTTTCTACTGCTGGTCAGCCTGTCCGAGCACCTGCCGTTCGATATTGCCTACGGCATCGGTGCCAGTGCCTGTGTATTGTTGCTGGGCTACTACGCCAGCCATATGCTGCACAGCTGGAAGCGTGGCTTGCCATTTGCCGCCGGCATTGCCGCGCTCTACGGGCTGCTGTTTGTACTGCTGCAGCTGGAGCAGACGGCGATGGTCGTCGGAGCGATTGCGCTCTTCGCCGTGCTGGCCAGCGTGATGCTGTTAACCCGCAAGGTGGACTGGTATGCGCGGCTCAAAGTCGCGTCCAGCGGCGCTATTTCCCCACCAACTGCGTGAGCTTCTCTGCCTCAAAGCACTCGGTACGTGCCGCGTCGCAGGGCACGCAATCGGGTGTGGTCTGGCTGGCAGACAGCTTTTCGATGGCTTGCCACAGCATGGCGATCTGGTGGTCCTGGTTGGAGGCGTTGTCGATCAGGCCGCGCATGGCTTCGCCGATGGGGTCGCCATCGGGGGTAATGCCGTAGGCGCTGAAGCGTGGTGTGGCCATGGCGGCGTCGCCCACCTGGCCGTCTTTCGGCAGGATGATGCGGGCCGGAATGCCCACGGCCGTAGCACCGGCCGGCACCGGCTTGATGACCACGGCGTTGGAGCCGATCTTGGCGCCGTCGCCCACGGTAAAGCCGCCCAGCACCTTGGCGCCCGCGCTGACCACCACGTCGCGGCCCAGGGTCGGATGGCGCTTGGCGCCCTTGTACAGCGAGGTGCCGCCCAGGGTCACGCCCTGGTAGATGGTGCAGCCGTCGCCAATTTCAGCGGTCTCGCCGACCACCACGCCCATGGCGTGGTCGAAAAACACCCGTTCACCCAGCTTGGCGCCGGGGTGGATCTCGATGCCGGTCAGCCAACGCGTGCAATGCGAAATGAAGCGCCCCAACCATTTGAAACCATGGTTCCAGCACCAGTGGGCCGGACGGTGCAGCACCACGGCGTGCAGGCCGGGATAGCACGTGAGCACCTCCCAGGTGCTGCGGGCAGCGGGGTCACGGTCGAGAATGCAGCGGATGTCGGAGCGGATGCGGGAAAACATCGGAATAGTCTAGTCGTTTGCTAGGGATTGCGCTTTATCCGCCATCTGCGAGATGGCTTTGGCGATGCCGCGCAGGATGTGGATTTCTTCCTGCAGCGGCTGGGCACGGTTGAACAACTGGTTCAGCCGCGGCATCAGCTTCTTGGGTGCGGCCGGGTCCAGGAAGCCCAGCTCGGTCAGCGCTTGCTCCCAGTGCGCCAGCATGCCGGCCACCTGGCGCGCATCGGCCCGCACCGGCGGCGGCGTGCTGCTTTCCACCGCAAAACCGCCCAGGGCCATGCGCCATTCGTAGGCGATCAGCTGCACGGCTGCGGCCAGGTTCAGCGAGCCGAATTTCGGGTTGGTGGGAATGCTCAAAGCGACATGGCTGCGGTACACGTCTTCGTTTGCCATGCCGAAGCGTTCGCAACCAAACAGAAACGCCACGCCCTCCGGCAGGCTTGAAGGTAAATTGACCTCTGGCGCAGATTCCACCTGCGCGGGCAGCTCCTGTTTCAATAGCATCTCGAAATGCTCGCGCGGCGCGCGGGTGGGCGGGCCGAAGTCGCGTGGCGTCATGGCTGTGGCGCACAGGTGGTCCATGCCGTCCAGCGCTTCGTCCAGGGAGGCGACGATGCGGGCCTTGTCCAACACGTCCAGGGCGCCGCTGGCGCGCTGTATGGTCTCCTGGCGGCGCAGCACATTCGGCCAGCGCGGGTTGACCAGCACCAGGTCGTCAAAGCCCATGACTTTCATCGCGCGGGCGGTGGCACCCACATTGCCAGCATGGCTGGGTTGGATCAGAATAAAACGGCTTTGCATGGCGAAATCGGCAAAAACTTATGAAGAGGTAAAATCCCCCGATTGTCGCTGCCCGCATCGCCTGGCCGCTCTTCTTTTGCTCTTACCTACAATTTATGGCGCTCCCCAACCTACACCCGATGCTTAACGTGGCCGTCAAGGCCGCCCGTGCCGCAGGCAACCTCATCAACCGCGCGGCACTCGATGTCGAAGCGGTGCGTATCTCGCAGAAGCAGATCAATGACTTCGTCACCGAAGTCGATCAAGCCGCCGAGGCCGTGATCATCGAGACGCTGCTGGCGGCCTATCCTGGCCACGGCATCCTGGCAGAGGAATCGGGTTCGGAACACGGCGCCAAAGATTCTGAGTACGTGTGGATCATCGATCCACTCGACGGCACCACCAATTTCATCCACGGCTTTCCGTTCTACTGCGTCAGCATCGCGCTGGCCGTGCAGGGCAAGATCGAACAAGCCGTGGTGTACGACCCCACCCGCAACGACCTGTTCACCGCCACCAAGGGCCGCGGCGCGTACATGAACGAGCGCCGCATCCGCGTGTCCAAGCGCGTGCGCTTGAACGAATGCCTGATCTCCACCGGCTTCCCGTTCCGCCCAGGCGACAACTTCAAGAACTACCTGGGCATGATGTCCGACCTGATGCCCAAGCTGGCCGGCATGCGCCGCCCGGGTGCTGCAGCGCTGGACATGGCCTATGTGGCCGCGGGCTTCACCGACGGATTCTTTGAAACCGGCCTGAACCCATGGGACATGGCGGCCGGCTCGCTGCTGATCACCGAAGCCGGTGGCCTGGTGGGCAACTTCACCGGCGAAGCCGACTTCCTGGACCAGAAGGAATGCATGGCCGGCAACCCGCGCGTCTACGGCCAGCTGGTGTCCATCCTGGGCAAGTACAGCAAGTTCGCCAGCGCCGGCGAAAAAGCCACGCTGCGCCAGGCTGCAGCAAGCGAAACCGCTGAAGCCGCGCCCGTAGAAGACGCGGCCGAAAACAGCAAGAGCGAAGACGCGCCGTTTTAAGGCAAGGCGAGGTGTCCGGGCGCGAGCTTGAACACCTCCACCGCCTGGGCCAGCAGCTGGGCCTGATCGCGCAGGCTCTCGGCCGCCGCCGCGGATTGTTCGACCAGGGCCGCGTTTTGCTGCGTCATCTGGTCCAGCTCGCCCACCGAGTGGTTCACCTGGGCAATACCGTCTGATTGCTCGCCCGCAGCGGCGGTAATCTCGCCGATGATGGCGCTGACGCGCTGCACCGAACCCACAATCTCATTCATGGTGTCACCGGCATTGCGCACCAGCCGGGAGCCGTTTACCACGGTCTGCACCGAGGCACCAATCAGCAGCTTGATTTCCTTCGCCGCATCGGCACTGCGCCCGGCCAGGCTACGCACCTCGCTGGCGACCACGGCAAAGCCCCGCCCTTGCTCTCCGGCCCGGGCAGCCTCCACTGCAGCGTTCAAGGCCAGAATATTCGTCTGGAACGCAATGCCGTCGATCACGCCGATGATGTCGGATATCTTCTTCGAGCTGCGGTTGATCTCGTCCATGGTGGACACCACATCACCCACCGCCGCGCCGCCTCGGGCCGCCACCTCGGCAGCGGTTGCCGCCAGCAGATTGGCCTGGCGCGCGGCATCGGCCGAGCTTTTCACAGCGCTGGTCAGCTGCTCCATATTCGTGGCAGCAGTCTGCAAATTGGTGGCGGCGCGCTCTGTGCGCACACTCAAATCCTGGCTGCCGCTGGCAATCTCGGAGCTGGCCGTGCCTATGCTGTCCACCGAGCCGCGCACTTTCAACAAGGTCTGGCTATAGCGTTGCCGCATAGCGTCCACCTGGTTTACCAGGTCGCCGATTTCATCGTTGCGCTGGGAAAGCAGGGCCTGGGTCAGATCACCCTGCGTCACCTGGTTGATGGCGGTAGTCAGTTCTCCCAACGGTTGGCTGACCATGCGGCGCACCAGCAAGAACAGCCCTGCCGCCAGCAGCAACGCGGTCACGCCCAGCATGCCCCAGACCATGCGCATATTCGCCCAGTACGGCGCCATCGACTCCCGCTCCGACACTTCGGCGACGATCCAACCATTGCCCTCCTTGGTCTTGCGCATCACGGCCCAGCGGTCCTCGTCGGGCTCGCCCAGAAACGGAAAGGCATTGCGCACATAGCCGTCTGGCGCAGCGGCCAGAGCGTCCAGGAACTTGCCGGCGTTCGGGTAGGCATCCAGCACCTTCTTGCCCTTGGCCTCGGGGTGCACCAGGAATCGGGCGTCCGATACAGCGCCGCTGGCGTCGATGTAGTACACACCGCCGGTTTCAAAAAAATGCGTGTCGGCAATCTGCTTGCCCATCACGAACTGCTGAAAGGACACGTCGGTCCCTGAAAACAGCACCCCCACGATCGCACCCGAAGCATCTTTCATGGCCTCGTAATGCGTCATATACGGCTTGCCGTACAGGTTGGCGACGCCGGAATAGCCCTCGCCCGCCATGACCAGCTTGTAGGCTGGCGACTGCTTGTTCAGCACCGTGCCGATATCACGTGCGCCATCCCCCTTGCGCAGCGACGAGGTGATGGACACAAAGTCATCACCCTGCTTGGCATACACCGACACCACGCCACCGGTGTCGCGCGCGTACTTGTCCACCACCTGGAAGTCATCGTTGATGGCATTGCCGCCGCTCATGAGTTCGCCGGACGCGGGGTCGAGCACCACAGTCCGGTCGAAGTTGCGCCGCAAGGCGCCAAACGCATTCACCACCAAGCCCCGGTTGACCTGGTCGGACGCGTCGGTAGAGGCCACGATGCCCTGTACCCGCTCGGCCACCGATGAAACCATCAGCGCATGCGTGCTGCGGTGCTCCAGCACGCCTATCGCCACACTGGCCCCAAGCAAGACCAGCACCAGCCCGGCAAACGACAAAAGCGCCAACTGGCGCGCGACTGTCTTTTTGGGAAGCTTGAATTTGAACATTGTCTCCGCCTCTTTTTTTATCGACCCGCCTGGGCAGGACGTTTGTCGTTAGCCCCTCAGGGCTGGCTTACCGCACCGCAGACAGGCCGATGCGGTAAGACGGGTAGCAGGCGCTACACCGATTCGGCTTGCCCGCTACGCAGCGAGCGGGTAATGGCCAGGCCAATACGGGTCGCTTCCAGCGCGTCGGCCAAGGTCAGCGTCAAAGGCTTTTCACCACGGCAAGCCGCGACAAAGGCTGCCATCTCGGCCGCGAACGCGGCTTCGAAACGCTCGTAGAAATCCTTCACCACCGCATGGCGCACGCCATGGCCGTCGCTGCGCACCACGCGGTCGCGCGCGGCGTGCTCGCCCACGGTCAGCTTGCCGGCCGTGCCGATCACTTCGGTGCTGGTCTCGTGTCCATGGGCCATGGTGCGCGATGCGTACAGCACGGCACGGGCGCCGCCTTCGAACTCGACCACCGCCAGGCCGTTGTCCACATCGCCAAATTCGGCCAGCGCCGGGTGCAGCGCATTCGTGCCGGTAGCGAAGGCGCGCAACGCCTTGGGACGACCCAGCATCCAACGCGCCAGATCGATGTCGTGCACGCTGCAGTCCATGAAGATGCCGCCGGAGGTGGGTGCAAAGCGCACGAAGAAGCCTTCGGGGTCATTCTGGTCGCAGGTTTGCGAACGCACCAGGAAAGGCTGGCCAATCTCGCCCGATGCCACCGCCGCCTGGGCGCTGACATAGCTGGGGTCAAAGCGGCGCACAAAGCCCACCATGGCCACCTGGTCGGGGCGGCGCTCGGCCACGGCCAGCACGCGTTCGCAATCTTCCACGTTCAACGCCAGCGGTTTTTCCACGAACACATGCTTGCCCGCCTCCAGTGCCGCAATGGTCTGGTTTGCGTGCAATGAAGTGGGTGTCACCAGCACCACCGCATCGATCTCGGAGTCGGCCAGCATGGCGTCGAAATCTTCGTACAGCCGCGCGATGCCCAGCTGCTCGCCCGCATAGGCGCGCTCGCTGGCCACCGGGCTGCAGGCCGCCACCAGGGTGCAATGGCGGGTGCTGAAAGCCAGGGCTTCGGCATGGCGTTGGCCGAGACGGCCCAGACCGGCAATACCGATCCGCAAATTAGGTTTGGTAGCCATGGCTTAGAACGTAACGGGCAGGCCGGACTTGTAGCTTTCGGTGGCAGCGTCGGCCAGCTTTTGTGCTGCAACGCCATCGGCCACCGTGGTCTTGAAGGCCGCACCGGACTGCAGGCACTCGAAGAAGTGTGCAATTTCCAGGCGATAGGCGGCGGCATAGCGCTGCAGGAAGAAGGCCTCGGGCTTGTCTGCGCGGATGCCGTTGGCATCCCACTGCACCACCTCTGTGGGCGTGTGGTTGCCGCATTGCAGCAGGCCGGTGGAGCCCAGCACTTCAAAGCGCTGGTCGTAGCCATAGGCGGCGCGACGGCTGGTGTTGATCTGGCACAGGCGGCCGGACTTGGTACGGATGCTGACAGCGGTGCTGTCCACGTCGCCGGTGGCGGCAATGGCGGGGTCGGTCAGCACCGAACCGGTGGCGCTCAGCCACACGGCTTCGTCGCCGTCGGCGCACAGAATCCAGCGGAACACGTCCAGGTCATGGATCAGCATGTCGCGGAAGATGCCGCCGGAAGCCTTGATGTATTCGGCCGGAGGCGCACCTGGATCGCGGCTGGTGATGATCAGCATCTCGGGCTTGCCGATTTCGCCGGCCAGCAGACGGCGGCTGGCATCGTTGAAGGTAGGGTCAAAGCGGCGTTGGAAGCCGATCATGCAGGCCACACCAGCGGCCTTGACCGCATCGGCGCAGGCCTGGGCGCGGGGCACGGACAGGTCCACCGGTTTTTCGCAGAAGATGTGCTTGCCTGCGGCGGCGCCGCGCATGATCAAGTCGCTGTGGGTGTCGGTGGACGAACAGATGGCGATGGCATCCACGCTCTTGTCGGCCAACACGGCTTCGATGGACGACACCTCGGCGCCGTACTTCTGCGCCAGATCACTGGCGGCCGCAGGCACGGGATCGCACACGTACTTCAGCTTGACGCCGGGCAACGCAGCCAGGTTGGAGGAGTGGATACGGCCAATGCGGCCGGCACCGAAAACAGCAACGTTCTTCATAAATAGTCCAGATAAATAGTCGAGATAAGGGGCGGCAAATCGACGAGAAAACCCGCAAACCGGGTGACGACAGGCCGAACTATACGGGGAATTTTCACTTTCGAAAATATTTTTCTAAAAAATTTAAAAGTCGAATTTTGTTTCAAGGTAAACCCTAGTAAATGATCAAAAATGATCAAAAAACCGGATGCCAGGGCGACCCAGTTTCTCTAGAGTGGCGGCTTGATTCGCGACGCCAACCAACCCCATACGGAGACCTGCCCCATGTCCAAGACCATCCCCTTCTCGATCAACCGCATCAGCGCTCCACGCATTCCCTTCACCGCTTTCGCCGCCTTGGCCAAGCGCCTGGGCGTGGGCGCCATCGAGATCCGCAATGACCTGCCCGACGCCGAAATGGTCGACGGCGCAGCGGCCAAAGACATAGGCGCCGCCGCCCGGGCGCAGGGCCTGGTGATCCGCTCCATCAACGCGCTGCAGCGCTTCGAACAGTTCGACGCCAAGCGCCTGCACGAAGCCACGGACATGATTGCCTACGCCGTGGCCTGCGGCGCCGAAGCCCTGGTGCTCTGCCCCACCAACGACCTGCGCGACAAACGCTCGGCAGACCAGCGCCACCTGGACCTGGTCCACGCCCTGAAGCAGCTCAAACCCCTGCTCGAGGCCGCTGGCCTGATCGGCCTGGTCGAGCCGCTGGGCTTTGAAGAATGCGCTGTGCGCCGCAAGTCGCAGGCCGTGCGCGCCATCCGCGAAATCGGTGGCGAGGACACCTTCAAGCTGGTGCACGACACCTTCCACCACCACCTGGCCGGCGAAGGCCTGTTCTTCCCCGAGCTGACAGGTTTGGTGCATATCTCCGGCGTAGAAGACACGGCCCTCACGCCTGCGCAAATGCGCGACAGCCACCGTGTACTGGTCGGTGCCGCTGACCGCCTGGGCAATGCCACCCAGCTCAACACCCTGCTGGACGCGGGCTACCAGGGCTATGTGTCGTTCGAGCCCTTTGCCGAAGAAATCGCCGCCGCCACAGACATCGAGCAGCAACTGGCCAGCAGCATGGCCTACCTGACCCAGGCCGTGGCCGCTGAGAAGCAAAAGGCCGCCGTAGCAGCTTGATCATCTACAGTGGGGGCATGGCAGACACCGTACCTCCGCGCAAGAAAAGCAGCGCCCGCTTCATCGACATCGCGGCGCAGGCCCAGGTCAGCATCGCCACCGTCAACCGGGTGCTGAACGACCGCGGCAGCGTGTCGTTGGCCACGCGCGAAAAAGTGGTACGCGCGGCCCAGCAACTGGCCGTGCCGCGCCTGATGCCCGAGGTACACCGCGGCCTGACCCGCATCGACGTGGTGCTGGCGCGCAGCCAGACGCCGTTCTTCCAGCGCATGGAGCTGGCGCTGACCCGCTTCGTGCAGCTGCTGGACCGGCGCATCGTGGTGCACCGACACAGCTTCGCACCCGGTGACGACGAGCGCACCGCCGATTTCATCCGCCGCCCGCCCCACCCGCGCCACGGTCTGCTGCTGGCCGTGCACGACACGCCAGTGCTGCGCGCCGCGGTGCAGCAGGTGAGCCAGAAGGGTGTGCCGGTGGTCACCCTGATGAGCGACATCAGCGACCCCAGCGGCAGCCACAACGCCCTGCGCCTGCACTATGCGGGCATAGACAATCTGCACGCCGGCCGCACTGCCGGGCACTTCATGGGCCGGCTCGCCGCCACAAAAGAAGGCACCGGCGGGCGCCTGCTGGTACTGACCAACGACCTGCACTTCCGCGCCCACCGCGACCGCACGGCCGGCTTTCTGGATGCGCTGCAAGAGAAATTCCCCGCCCTCACCTGCCTGCCCGTCACCCCTTGTTTTGATGACACCGACCAGGTGTTCCAGGCGGTAGACGCGGCGCTGAAGCAAGGCGGCCTGGCCGGCATTTACCATAGCGGCGCCGGCTCGGCCGGCATCTACCAGGCGCTGCAGCGCCACGGCTGCACGGGCCAGGTCGTGTGGATTGGGCATGAGCTGTCGGACGAGCACCGCCGCTGGCTCAAGCTCGGCGTGATGGACCTGGTGATCGACCAGGACCCCGACGGCCAGGTGATGTCGGGCATGCAGCACCTGCTGTTTGAAAACAAATGGCTGGACCAGAAACCGCCCGTTGGCCCCAACGAGTTCCGCCTGTTCTGCGCCGAAAACCTGCCCAGCCAGCCCTACCTGCCCAGCAGCGGATTGCTACCAAATAAATAGCTACCCGCGCAGGTAGTACCTGCGCTAGAGGCGGTTTTTCTTTAAGCCACCTGGCCGTTGGGTGTGGTGGCCTGGTAGGGAAGCTCCAGCGTGTAGGCCAGGGCAATGAACAGGCTTTGCGCCAGGCCCATGGTGCTGTTGAGCGAGCGGAAGCCGAAGGTGGAGTTGTCCTGCACCACCAGCGAGGCCTGTGCCAGTTTGGCCAGCGGGCTCATGCGGCTGTCGGTGATGGCGATCAGGCGCGCACCGCGCTCCACCGCCATTTTGGCCACGCCTATGGTTTCTTCGGCATAGGGAGAGAACGAGATCGCCAGCATCACATCGCCCTTGCGCACCGAGCGCATCTGGCCCAGGTGCATGCTGCCCAGGCCCGACACCAGGCCTACCCGCTTGTCGGTGTGCTGCAAGGCGTAGTCCAGGTACACCGCCACCGGAAACGAGCGGCGCGACGCTGCGATCCAGATGCAGTCGCTCTCCACCAGCAGGTCCACCGCCTTCTTGAAAGTGGGGCCGTGCAGGCTGGCCTGCAGCTCCTGCATGCCGGCGATGCTGCCGGCTAAAAATTCATTGGCAATCTCAATGCTGGACAGGCTGCCCGCGCCCGACTCGATGGCGTCGCGGATGCGCGTCTTGTAGTTGCGTGCTGGCGCCAACTGGCGCGACAGGCCTTCACGGAAGATGGCCTGCATTTCCGAAAAGCCCGAGAAGCCAAAGTGCTTGGCAAAGCGCACCACCGCCGAGGGCTGCACGCTGCACTGCTGCGCCACCTGCTGGATGCCGTCCAGCCCGATGTGGTGGCGGTTCTGTTCGACGTGGCGCGCGATCACCTTGAGCTGCTTGCTCAGGGCGTCGTACTCGCCGGTGATGCGCTTGATCAGCTGGTCAACGCTGAGCTTGGGAACGGTGTCAACGGCCATGGTGGTGTGCGCTTGTGAAAGAGTCCATCTTAACCAAAGAATTAATTTTCATAAAAAATTAGAAATAGAAAATTTTTACCTTTTTCACACGCATGCTTCCTATAATTCAGCCTGAGAACGTGTCTGCGATTTATTTGGGGCCGCGTTGGGGAGCAATCGGGATGAGTTGGCTGTCAGCGCCTGCAGCATGGGCTCCCTGCCCATGCAAGGGTGATGGCGGACAAATCGCCCGATTTCTCCCCAACCCGCAGGGCAGCTGCCTTTTCGGGCAGTCTGGGGCGTTGCGACTCTTGCCAATAGCCGGGCTATTGGCGGCGAGCCGCGCCTACCAGCCCCTCCCGAAAAGGCAGTTGCGCGGCCCCAAATAAATCGCAGACACGTTCTGAATATAACGAGACAGCTCTCCATGCAAACCCTTGATCGTACGTCCATGGTCATCGTCGGCGCAGGCCATTGCGGTGGCCGCACCGCCCAGGCGCTGCGCAGCGCTGGCTGGGCCGGCACCATCCATCTGGTGGGCGATGAACCGCACGCACCCTATGAACGCCCGCCCCTCTCCAAAGACCTGCTGACCGGCGACAAAACGGCGACTGCTTGCGCCCTGCATTCCGACGAAGACTGGGCGAATTTACAAATAACGCGCCATGTCGCGCAGGTGACGGCCATCCACCCCGCAGACCATTGCATCACGCTGAGCAACGGCGAAGTGCTGGGCTACCAGTCGCTGCTGCTGGCCCACGGCGGCAAGGTGCGCACACTGACCATCCCTGGGGGCGATCTGCCCGAGGTGCTGACCCTGCGCAATCTGGGCGATGCCGCCGCACTGGCGCAACGCTTGCAGCCGGGCAAGCGCCTGCTGGTGGTGGGCGGTGGCTTCATCGGACTGGAAGTGGCGGCCTCGGCACGCAAGCTGGGCTGCGAAGTCACCGTGGTCGAAGGCGCGCCGCGCCTGATGGGCCGCGCCGTGCCCGAGCCCGTGGCCGAACGCGCCCTGGCCCTGCACCGCACCCAGGGCGTGCGTGTGCTGCTGGGCGCCAGCCCGCAAAGTATTGAACGCACGGCCGATGGCGTACGCATGCTGCTGGCCGACGGCACGCAGCTGGATGCCGACACGGTATTGGCCGGCATCGGCATCGAGCCGCACCTGGGTCTGGCCAAAGCGGCCGGCCTGGCGGTGGGGCGCGGCATCCAGGTGGATGCGCAGCTGCACACCAGCGCGCCCGGCATCTTTGCGGCCGGTGACGTGGCCGAATTCCCCAGCGCGCTGTCCAACCAGCTGATACGCCAGGAGACCTGGCACAACGCCGAAACACAGGCTGGCATTGCCGCGCAGAACATGCTGGGCGGCAATACCAGCTACACCAGCCTGCCCTGGTTCTGGTCCGACCAGTACCACTACCAGCTGCAGGTGGTGGGCGAGCCGGCCCTGGCCGCCACGTCGGCTACGCGCGCACTGGAAGACGATGGCCTGGTGATCTTCTACCTGGACGCCACGCAGCGCATCGTCGGTGCCTGCGGCTGGGGCGAAACCAGCCGCGTCGCCAAGGAATTGAAGCTGGCCCGCACCCTGGTGGAGAAAGGCGTCAGCGCCTCCGCCGAAGCACTTGCCGACCCCGCCACCAAATTAAAAGCCTTGCTCAAATAATGCCAGCTAACACCCTCTTGCCCATCGGCATCAATATCGATGGTGTGCTGGTCCACGACGGCCTGCCCACGCCCGACGCCGCGACACGCTTTGCCTGGATACGCGACAGCGGCGCTTTTGATTACATCGAGAAGAACCACAACCCCGCCGAAGACTTCGCACCCTACTTCGACCTGGTGGCCGAATACGGTGTGCCGATTGGCGTGTTCGGCGGCATCTTCTGCGCCGGGCGCGACGAGGAACGCATGCGCTGGTGCCTGGCCACCGGCGGCAAGCTGGGCGCCAAGCTGTGCAATATGCAGCTGTTCTCGCGCCATGCCGACGGCAGCACCTTGAGCGACCAACAGGTGGCCGACTTCTTTCTGGACGCCATGGAACATGGCGCGCCGGCCCATTGCCTGCCCAGCCTGGAAGTGCACATCGACATGTGGAACGAACAGTTCCACCGCGTGGAACGTGTGGCCGAGCTGCTGGCGCGCCGCCACGTGCCGCTGCGCATCACGCTGGACCATTCGCACCAGATCTTCAAGATCAACAACCCGCAGGAGCTGGCCCTCAGCGGCCTGAGCAACGCAGCCGACGGTGGCCACAAAGAGGTGCTGGCCCTGTACAAGCTGTGGCTGGAATCCGGCTGGGTGGTGCATGCCCACACCCGCAGCGTCGCCACCTGCGTGCCGCATAACAAAGCAATGGAACGCGCGCCCGGCCTGCCTGGCCGCGCCGTGCAGTACCCGTTCATCCAGCCGCCGCCCGGTACTTTCCACAGCGCCTGGCGCGCCGAAGAACTGGAGCCGTGGAAACAAGCCGTGCGCGAGCTGCTGGCCTGGATGCACGCCCACCCAGACCGTGCGCCGCAACGCATCAGCTGCGAGTTCATCCCCTTCCCCGACTACGGCGGTGGTGGACGCTATTCGATCTGGGACAACAACATCGCCTGCGCCAACTGGCTGCGCGAGGAATGGGCGAAACTTCAAGCTAAATAGGCCGCCAGCGCCGGTACTACCAGCGCTGGCAGCTATATTTACCATAGCACAATAAAGCTCACCAGCCAGAGGAGTAATTGGCCATCGATCTTCTGAAAGGTGCTGGATAGCCGCTTGGTGCCTGCTGCCGGCCTTTGGCTTGTTGCGAAGAAAACCCTGCTCCACAGGCGCGCTGCCAGCAATCTCATTCCACTTCCAGATCAATCCGAATATGTCGTTGCTTCGCCTTGCCGCGGCAAACCACCGTCTGCAGCTTCGCGCCTAATCTCGTATTGATCTGGAAATGGAATCACTCAGCGCAGTTCAGCATCCACTGGACACCGAAACGATCGGTCAATTTGCCGTAGTAGCCACCCCAGGCCTGGATGCCTAAGGGGGTTGTGATGGTCCCGCCCGCACCCAGGGCCTGGAATAGCCGGTTCGTGGAGTCTCGGTCGTCCATCGCCAGCAAGTGTGCGGAGCCCCGCATCGGCTCGGCGTCATCGTTATCCGAGGCGTAGAAGAGCAGACCGGGCCCTTCGAACTTGGCGTGCATGACCTTGCCGCGCATGGCCTCGTTCTTCACAGGCATGCCATCGACTCCGTAGCGCAGCACCTCGACGACACGGCCAAGACCGCACTGCGTATAGAACGCCAAAGCCTGGTCACAGCAGGTGGTGAAGAACAAATAGTTCGAAAGTTGCATGATCGTTTACCTGGATGTGAGCGTGGTTACGACGCCGCCCCTTGACCGAGTTGCGCATTGGTGAGGGCCAACCCGGCAATGCCCCAGGCCCCGTCCACCGCATGTACCACGTTGACCCATATGCGCTCCTTTGGGTGCTGAGCGCCAGACAGCTCATGGATGATGTTTGTGGCCTCTTCGATGTAGCCGACTTGCACCTCCCGGCTGGCGAACACAAAGGATGGGACCTTCCATTCAACGAAGGCCACAGAGGCCTCCTTGGACCCGGAATACGTGTGCTCCTTCGGCAAGACGTGGATCGAGCCAACGATGTTGGGCGTCATCGCCTTGTTTCCAGCCAGGCCGTGCCACTTGAGCATGGCATCGGACAGGCGGCTGAAGGCGACTTTTTCCTGGCCTTTGGGGAGAACGCCCTCGGTAAGGGTGAGCGTAAGTGGCATAGGTACTCCAAATAGAAAGAACGGCGTCGACCCATGCGCTGCGATCTGCAGCGCATTTCAAGTAACGATCGTTATCCAATAATACATAACGATCGTGTTTTGAACAACTACAATCGTTAGCTTCACATGGCGAAGGAGCCCCTCGTGTCAAGGTCCGAACAAAAGCTACAGACGCGGCAGCGCATCCTGGAGGGTGCAGGTCGCGGGTTTCGCAAGGCTGGATTCGGCGGTATCGGGGTGGACGGCCTGGCGAAGGAAGCGGGCCTGACATCGGGCGCCTTCTACGTCCATTTCGACTCCAAGGCCCACGCATTCCGAGAATCGGTCGCCCAGGGCATGGCCGAACTGAAAGGAGGCCTGCTGTACTTCCAAGAAAAACACGGCCACGCTTGGTGGCCGGAGTTTGTGCGCTTCTACCTCAGCGCCAAGCGCACCTGTGACTTGTCAGAGAGTTGCACGCTGCAAACGATGCCGTCGGAAGTGTCACGATCGGACGAAGCCTCGCGTACAACCTTTGAGGGGGCTTTGCGCGATGTTGCCCAGGCGATCGTCGATGGTCCTGCCTCACCCGGTGTACCGCGGGACATTGGCGCCGCTTGCGCCGCCCTCTCGTCGCTGGCAGGTGCCGTCACACTCGCGCGTGCCGTTGGGAATGGCGCCTTCGCGGACCAGATTGCGACAGGAACGGAACAGGCCTTGCTCGGCACGCCAGACGGAAAGTGACCCCTACCTGGGGCCCGTCGCCATGATGCACAGCCCGCATCCGCCCCTGCAGAATTTATGCAAAACAAGCCGCTAGCGCATATAGAACCTGCGCTGAGAGCTATGTTTTACATAGCATCCAAGCCACATCATCCAATTGAAAGAAGGTCTCCGGCAACGGCGCAGCCCACCTGAGGCGGCAGCACCGGATGTGGCTCAAACCTGCAGAAAGATAGTGCCGCCTTCGATCTTGGCTGGGTAGGTCTTCAGGTTCACGCACACCGGCGCACCCAGGGCGCGGCCGTCGCGGATGTCGAAGCGGCCGTTGTGCTTGGGGCACTCGATCACATGTTCCATCACCAGGCCATCACACAGGTGCACCTTCTCGTGCGTGCACAGGCCGTCGGTGGCGTAAACCTTGGCGTCAACGCGGTACACGGCGTAGCTGTGGCCCTTGTGGTCAAAGCGGATGACGTCTTCGTCGTCGATGTCGTCGAGTGCGCAAACTTCGGTCCAGGTGCTCATGCTTTTGTCTCCTGATGTTGGGAATAGGCTTGGGTTTTAGTTGCTGGCAACCGGTAGGGGCCGCACCAAATGGTGGCTGGGGTCTTGCGACTGGCGCGACAGCACGGGCCAGAACTCGGCCCAGGCCGCCCACACGCTAGGGCATGGCGTGGGGAACTGGTCTTTCACGGCCTCATGCAGCTCGGGCAGGCGGTGGTAGGGCACCATGGGGAACATGTGGTGCTCTACGTGGAAGTTCATATTCGCGTACAGCCACTGGAACACCGGGTTGGTGGCGAAGCTGCGGGTATTCAGGCGGTGGTCGTGCACGTCTTCGGCCAGACCGGCATGCTGGGTCACGTTGAAAATCTGGGGCAGCACACCACCGTAGAAGCGCGGCAGCACGATGAACATGGCCGGCAGAATGCTCTGCGTCCAGACACAGGCGGCAATCACCAGCGCAAAGATCAGCACGAAGACGCGCGAAGAGTTGATGACCTTGCGGCGTTCCGCATCCGGGATGAAGTGCGAGCCGGCTTCGGTGATATGGCCCGCGGCATGGCAGCAGATGTTGCGGATCTGGACCAAGCCGGAGCGCAGAAAGAAGAAGTCCAGCAGGATGTGCAGGCGGTTCGCCGGGCGCGGCACGGCGATCTCCGGGTCCTTGCCGACCACTACGGTGTGGGTGTGGTGGCGGGTATGGCTCCAGCGCCAGTAGTGCCCCTCATGCAGGGTCATGAAGCCAGCCAGGTGATAGAAGATTTCGTTGATCCAGCGGGTCTTGAACGGCGTGCCGTGCGATAGCTCATGCGCGCGGTGGTCGCTGGTGGCGTACAGCGTGCCGTACACCGCAAAAAACGGTATGGCCCACACAGTCCCCCAGGTGAGGTAGCCACCGATGCCACTGACCAGCATCAGGCCCAGCCACAGGCCGTAGTTCCACAGCGCGGGGCCGTCGCTGCGTTTCATTAGCGACTTGAGCAGCTTGCGGTCCACCTTGGGGGTGAACCACAGGTCGCTGACCTGGGTGTCGAATTGCTGGTTCTGCAGATCGCTCTGGGCAGTGGCTTCGCCGCGCAAGGCGTAGCGGGCGTGAGGATGTGGGCTGGACATGGTTGTCTCCTGATCTTGTGGAAATGGGGCGGATCCAAGGTCCGTCCGCAGGTGCAGCGATGGTAGTGCGCGGCCCTGTTTTTTGACATATGATGAAATCACAATGTTTCAAAACACGTCACCACAAAAGCAGGTTTGACATATATATGTCAAGACAAAAATCCACCCGCCCGACCATGCAAGACGTGGCCAAGGCCTCTGGCCACAGCCTGTCCACCGTGGACAGGGTTTTGAATGGCCGCACCACCGTGCGCGCCGACACGGCACAGCACATCCAGCAGGCGGCAGAGGCGCTGGGCTATTACGCGGTCGAGGTGATCCGAGAGCGGGTGCGCGAGGTCAAGCCCCGGCGCCGGCTGGGCTTTCTGCTGCAGCAACCGGCCACCGCCTTCTACAAAGACCTGGCACAAAGCCTGACCCAGGCCACGTCGGCTTGCCCGCTAATCCAGGGCACGGCGGTGGTCGAGTACCTGAAGAAGCAATCTCCCGAAGATGTAGCCGCGCACCTGCTGGCCCTAGGCAAACAGGTGGATGCCGTCGCCGTCGTGACGGCCGACCACCCGTTGGTCAGCGAAGCCATTGAGCAGTTGCACGCCAGCGGTGTGCCGGTGTTTGCGCTGATCTCCGACCTGAGTGCAGCCCAACGCGCTGGCTACGCCGGCCTGGACAACCGGCGCCTGGGGCGCACGGCAGCCTGGATGGTGACCCAGCTGGCCAAAGCCCCGGGGCCGGTGGCGATTTTTGTGGGTAGCCACCGCTTCCAATGCCAGGAGCTGAGCGAGATCAGCTTCCGCTCGTACGTCCGTGAACACGCGCCGGAATTTGAGCTACTGGAAACCATCCCCACGCTGGAGAGCGACGACTACAGCGAAGAACGCACGCTGGACTTGCTGCAGCGCCGGCCCGACCTGTGCGGCTTTTACGTGGGGGGCGGCGGCATTGAAGGCGTGCTGCGGGCGCTACGCAGCCACGCTGGCGCGCAGCGCCTGATCGGTGTGGCCAACGACCTGACGGCCGTCACGCGCAGCGCCTTGCTGAGCGGGCATCTGCATGCCGTGCTGTCGCACCCGCTGCCGCTGCTGTGCACGCAACTGGTGGCGCAGATGGCCGAGGCGCTGAGCCAGCCTAGTACCGGGCTGCGACAGCTGATGGTGCCCATGGACATCCAGGTGCAGCAAAGCGTGTAGCCCGGCGACAGCCTGCAAACTCAGGCCTGGATGAAAACCGTGCCGCCGTCGACCTTGGCCGGGTAGGTCTTCAGGTTCACGCACACCGGCGCACCCAGGGCGCGGCCGTCGCGGATGTCGAAGCGGCCGTTGTGCTTGGGGCACTCGATCACGTGTTCCATCACCAGGCCGTCACACAGGTGCACCTTCTCGTGCGTGCACAGGCCATCGGTGGCGTAGACCTTGTCCTCATAGCGGTACACGGCATAGCTGTGGCCGTTATGGTCAAAGCGGATGACGTCTTCGTCATCAATATCTTCCAGCGCGCAAACTTCGGTCCAGGTAGTCATGGGTTTGTCTCCTTATGGTTTTTCAGGGTGCAGATAGAGGAGCGGCGGGCAGCGGGCGCACCACGTAGTAGTGCGGGTCCTTGGCCTGCTTGAACAGCGCGGGGATGATCTCGCGGTAGGCCTCTACCGTACTCTGGTAGGTCGGCGGGCAGTCGTCCTTGATGGTTTCGTGCAGCTGCGGCAGCGCATGGAACGGCACCATGGGGAACATGTGGTGCTCCACGTGGTAGTTCATGTTCCAGTACAGAAAGCGGAACACCGGGTTCATGTAAACGGTGCGGCAGTTCTTGCGGTGGTCCAGCACGTTTTCGGGCAAGCCCGCATGCTGGGTCAGGCCGAAAAAGGTGTAGAGCCAGGTGCCGCCCATCACCGGCAGCAGGCCGAACAAGGCCAAGGGCAACCAGCTGGCGAAGTACACGGCGCTGGCGATCAACACGGCGTAAATGGCCACCCAAGCGCGGGCTTCCTTGACCATCTTGGGCCATTCCATTTCGGGTACAAAAGTCTTTTCTTCCTCGCCCAGAATGCCGCAGGCATTGCGCAGCACGCGCCACAGTTCGCGTGGGCCGGACTTGATGGAAAACAGGTTGAGCAACAAGCCAACAAAATCGGTGGGCAGCGGCACGGCGACCTCGGGGTCGCGGCCTGTCACCAGGGTGTCGGTATGGTGGCGCGCATGGCTCCACTTCCACACGCTGGGGCGGCGCAGCACCTGAAAGCAGGCCGCCTGGTACAGCACCTCGTTCATCCAGCGGGTCTTGAAGGCCGTGCCGTGGCCAGCCTCGTGCCAGCGCGAATCGGCCGGGCCGGTGTAGAGCGTGGCGTAGACAAAGAACGCCAGCCAGGCCCAGGCGGTACCCCAGGTGGCGACCAGCGCCGCACCGGCGGCAATGATCAACGCGTACCACAGCACCGTGTCGCGGATGGCCCGCGCGTCTTCACGCACCATCAACTGCTTCATGCGCGGACGCGGCACCGGACATTTGTACCAGTTGGCGTTGACCAGGCCGGCGGCCTGGGCACGCTCGCCGGCGCCGGAAATCAGGTGGTAGTCGTCTTGCGTACGGGCCCAGTTCGGGCCTGCGTAGCTGGGGGTTTCGGCAGTGGGCATGGGGATTGTCTCTCGTTATGCGGAAGCGATGGCGGATGCTAAAACCAAAGGCCCCTGGCCGTGTGATGTAAAACCTCAAAAAACATCATTTCATATCAAAATCCATCAGCCACATATGTAGAAAACTTGCATTTATGGCAAGGAATGGGATGATGCAGGCCCATGAAGACCAAAATCACCTTGACCGATGTGGCCGCTGCGGCCGGCGTCAGCACCGCCACCGTGGACCGCGTGCTGAACAGCCGCCTGCCGGTACGCGAAGGCACGGCGCTGAAAGTCATAGGCGCCGCCGAAAAGCTGGGCTACCACGCCGTCGGCCTGATGCGTGAGAGGCTGAAAGAGCGCGTGCCGGTGCGGCACCTGGGCTTTTGCCTGCAAAAGCGCAACGACCATTTCTACCAAACCCTGGCCGCTGCGCTGCAACAGGCCGTGGCCCAGAACCAGCCGGAACCCTGTGTGGCGCACATCACGTTCATGGACGCGCTGGAACCCGCAGCGATTGCCGAACAACTGCTGGCGTTGGGCAGCAAGGTGGACGCGCTGGCCATGGTCGCAGTGGACCACCCGCATGTCACCGCCGCGGTGGAGACGCTGTATGGGCAAGGCAAGCCCTGCTTCGCGCTGCTCAGCGACATCAGCGCGCCGCACCGCGCTGGCTACATCGGCCTGGACAACCGCCAGCGTGGCCGTACCGCGGCCTGGGCCATCAGCCGGCTGAACCGCCAGGCCACGGGCGAGGTCGCGGTGTTTGTTGGCAGCCACCGCTACCTGGGGCACGAGCTATCGGAAATCAGCTTTCGCTCGTACCTGCGCGAGAACGCACCCGGCTTCAAGGTGCTGGACACGCTGGTGAACCTGGAAGACCCGCAGTTGGCCTATGAAGCCACGCTGGAACTGCTGGCCAAGCACCCGGATCTGGTGGGCCTGCACCTGGCCGGTGGCGGCGGCTTCGGCGTGATCCGGGCGCTGCGCGAAGAAGCCGCTGGCCGCAAACTGGTGGTGGTCTGCAACGAGCTGAATGCCACCACCCGCGCCGCGCTGATCGACGGTGTGGTGGACCTGGTGATCCACACCCCGCAAGAGCGCCTGGCCCAGACCGCCGTGGCCCAGATGCTGGCCGCCACCCTGCCCGGCGCCAGCTACACCGGGCCACAGCAGAAGCTGCTGGCCATGGACCTGTTCACGCCGGAGAACATGGGCTAGTGCTATATAAAAAGTAGCTGCTTGCGCAGGTATCCATTGCGCTATCGGCCTATTTCATTCATAAGTTCGGGCGAAGGCAGGCGCTGCGCGAAACTGACAAAACCGTCATATAGCCGACAGCGTACGGTCGGAGGCGCTGCCTATAGTGGGATGTGCCATGAACCTACCCAACGCACATCCGCGCCCCTACCGGTCGCGCACTTTCCGCCCCACGCCTTGGCTCAGCGCCGCCGCCGTGGCCGCGCTACTCGCCGGCTGCGCCGTCGGCCCCGACTATGTACGGCCCCCGCTGGACCTGGGCAGCAACAGCAAAGAATACAAGGAAGACAGCGGCTGGAAGCCGGCGAGCCCCCAGGTGATCGATGCCAACCAGCCCTGGTGGGAGCTGTACCACGACAGCACGCTAAGCGCGCTGATGGCCCAGGCGAACCGCGCCAACCAGAACATCCTGCAGTCGGAGGCTGTGTACCGCGAAGCGCGGGCCGTTGCGGCCGCAGCCCGCTCCAGCTTCTTCCCTACCCTGGGCGCCAACGCCGGCGCCACCCGCGCGCAGACCAATAGCAGCGGCAGCGTCAAGCTGGGCGATGACTACAGCCTGGGGCTGGCCGCCAGCTGGGAGCCGGATGTATGGGGTTCGGTGCGGCGCAGCGTCGAGGCCGGCGATGCCGGCACCCAGGCCAGCGCCGCCGACCTGGCCGGCGCGCGCCTGAGCATCCAGTCCACCCTGGCACAGGACTACATGCAGGTGCGCGCCATCGACCTGCAACGCAAGCTCTACGCCGCCACCACCGAGGCCTATGCCAAATCGCTGGAGCTGACCCAACACCAGTATGCGGCCGGCGTGGTGCTGCGCTCCGACGTGGCGCTGGCGCAAAGCCAGCTGGCCCAGGCGCAGGCCCAGGGTGTGGACCTGGACGCCCAGCGCACGCAGCTGGAACATGCGATTGCGGTGCTGACCGGGCAGACGCCCTCCAGCTTTACCCTGGCGCCCATCGACACCCGCGAGGGCGTGCACCTGGCCATACCGGTGGTACCGCCCGGCCTGCCGTCCACATTGCTGGAGCGCCGCCCCGACATTGCCGGTGCCGAGCGCCGCATGCGCCAGGCCAATGCCAACATCGGTGTGGCCCAGGCCGCCTTCTATCCGCAGATCACGCTCAGCGCCAGCGGCGGCTTCAGCAGCGCCACCATCGGCGCGCTGTTCGACACGCCCAGCCGGGTCTTCTCTCTGGGGGCGGCCCTGGCCCAGACGGTGTTCGACGGCGGTTTGCGCCGCGCGCACAGCGACCAGGCGATTGCCAGCTTTGACGCCAGCGTGGCGCAGTACAAACAGACCGTGCTCAGCGGCTTTCAGCAGGTCGAGGACAACCTTGCCACCCTGCGCCTGCTGGAGCAGGAGGCCGCACTCCAGGCCAAAGCCGTCGAGGCCGCACAGCTGTCCGAGCGCCTGGCCCTGGACCAGTACCGTGCCGGCACGGCCACCTACCTCAGCGTGGTGACAGCGCAAACCCTGTCGCTGAGCAACCAGCGCACTGCCGCCCAGCTGCTCGGCCGCCAGTTGGTCGCCAGCGTGGCGCTGATCGCCGCCACCGGCGGCGGCTGGAGCACCGCCGACCTGTCCACCCCATCCACCACCGCATCGAACCCCACAGCTGGTTCAGGAAGCTGACGCCATGACGACTACCACTCCCCCCTCTCAACACGCTCAACGCTTCCAACGCCGTCCGATCTGGATTGCGGCCACTGCCGTTCTGATCCTGGGCGCGGGCACCGCCTGGTCCCTGCACCACACGGCGTTTGCCGCCAAGCTGGATACCGCCGTGAAGACGCCGCCGGTGCAGGTAACCACCGCCCGCGTGCAGCAGCAGGACGTGCAGGTCTACCGTGCCGGCATAGGCTCCGTCAGCTCGATGGCGACGGTTACCGTCAAAGCCCGCATCGACGGCCAGCTCGACAAGGTGGGCTTCAGCGAAGGCCAGGACGTGAAGGCCGGCCAGTTGCTGGCGCAGCTGGACCCGCGCACCTTGCAAGCCCAGTTGGCCCAGGCCCAGGCCACCCGCGCCAAGGACCAGGCCCAGCTGGCGAATGCCCGCACCGACCTGGCACGCTACGCCACCTTGATCGCACAAGACGCCGCCACCCAGCAGCAGCTGGACACGCAGAAGGCGCTGGTCGCGCAACTTGAGGCCGCGGTGCAGACCGACAACGCCGCCGTGCAGTACGCCGAGGTGCAGCTGAGCTTCACCCGCATCACCTCGCCTATCAGCGGGCGCGTGGGTGCGCGCCTGGTGGACCCGGGCAACATCGTGCACGCGGCGGACGCCACCGGCCTGGTCGTCATCAACCAGATCGACCCGATCGCGGTGCAGTTCACCCTGCCGGAAGAAGCCGTGCAGGACATCAACCGCGCGCAGAACGCCAGCAAGCAGCCGCTGGGTGTGGTGGCCTATGACCGCAGCGGCAGCAATATGCTGGGCAGCGGCAAGCTGATCCTGATGAACAACCAGATCGACACCACCACCGGCACGGTGCAGCTCAAGGGCAGCTTCGCCAACCCCACATACAGCCTGTGGCCGGGCCAGTTCGTCAACGTACGGCTGCAGCTGGGGCAACGCCAGAATGCGCTGACCGTGCCCGCCGCCGCTGTGCAGCGCAGCCAGGACGGCACCTATGTGTGGACTGTGGGCGATGACAGCACCGTGGCCAACACCCCCGTGCACGTGGCGCAGATTGCCGACGGCGTGGCCGTGGTCGACAAGGGCCTAAGTGCCGGCCAGCGCGTGGTGGTCGATGGCCAGTACAAGCTGAAAGTGGGCGTGGGCATCATCGAGCCGACCAAGGCTGCGGCCAAGCCATCCACCACGGTGGCAGGGAGCTGAAATTGAGCATTTCTGCTGCCTTCATCAAACGCCCCATCGGCACCACGCTGCTGGCGATTGCCCTGCTGCTCATCGGTGCGGCGGTGTTCCCATTGCTGCCGGTGGCTCCCCTGCCGCAGGTGGACTTTCCCACCATCCAGGTATCCGCCAGCTTGCCGGGCGCCAGCCCGGAGACCATGGCGTCCAACGTGGCGCAGCCGCTGGAGCGGCAGTTCTCGCTGATCGCCGGCCTGTCGCAAATGACCTCCACCAGCGGCCTGGGCTCGACCCAGATCACGCTGCAGTTTGACCTGGACCGCAGCATCGACGCCGCGGCGCTGGACGTGCAGGCGGCCATCAATGCGTCCAGCGGGCAATTGCCGGCGACGCTGCCAAGCCCGCCGACATTCCGCAAGGTGAACCCGGCGGACTCGCCGATCCTGATCCTGGCTGTGCAGTCCAAAACCTTGCCGCTGACCGAGGTGAATGACTATGCCGACAACATCCTGGCGCAGCAAATCTCGCAGATCTCCGGCGTGGGCCTGGTCAACATCGGTGGCGTACAAAAGCCGGCCGTGCGGGTGCAGCTGGACCCGGCCAAGCTGGCCGCGCTGGGCCTGGGCCTGGAGGACGTGCGCACGGTGCTGGCATCGGCCACGGCCAACCAGCCCAAGGGCACGATAGACGGGCCGAACCAGAGCTTTACCGTCTATACCAACGACCAGATTCTGAAGTCCGGCCCCTGGAACGACGTGATCCTGGCCTACCGCAACGGCGCCCCCATCCGCGTGCGCGACCTGGGCGTGGCAGTGGACGGCCCCGAGAACGCCAAGATCGCCGGCTGGGCCTATGCAGGTGCTGCCGCACCGGTGGGCAACACCGTGCAAAACGGCCGCTCCATCGTGCTGGCCATTACCAAGCAGCCCGGCGCCAACGTGATCGAGACAGTAGACCGCATCAACGCGGCCCTGCCCAAACTCAAGGCTTCCATCCCCCCCACGGTAGAGGTCAACGCCATCATCGACCGCACCGAGACCATCCGGGCCTCGGTGAAAGACGTGGAATTCACCCTGCTGCTGACGATTGCTCTGGTGGTGCTGGTGATCTTCGTGTTCCTGCGCAATGTGCCGGCCACGCTGATCCCCAGCGTGACCGTGCCGCTGGCGCTGATGGGCACCGTGGGTGTGATGTACCTGCTGGGCTATAGCCTGGACAACCTGTCGCTGATGGCGCTGACCATTGCGGTGGGCTTTGTGGTGGACGATGCCATCGTGATGATGGAGAACATCTACCGCTACATCGAAGAAGGCATGACGCCGATGGAGGCCGCCTACAAGGGCGCGGGCGAAATCGGCTTCACCATCATCTCCATCTCGGTGTCGCTGATCGCTGTGTTCATCCCGCTGCTGCTGATGGGCGGCATCGTCGGGCGGCTGTTCCGCGAATTCGCTGTCACGGTAACGCTGACCATCTTGGTGTCGGTGGTGGTGTCACTCACGCTCACCCCCATGCTGTGCTCGCGCTTTTTGAAGAACGAACATGCCAGCAAGCATGGCCGTCTGTATATGTTGTTTGAACGCGGCTTTGACGCGCTGCTGAACGGCTACAAGCGCGGCCTGCACCTGGTGCTCAGGCACCAGTTCCTCACCCTGTGCGGCTTCATCGCCACCGTGGTGGCCACCGGCTTTCTGTTCTTCATCATTCCCAAGGGCTTCTTCCCGCAGCAGGACACCGGCTTTATCTCGGGCTTTGCGGAATCCGCACAAGACGCATCGTTTCAGTCCATGAACGCCCGCATGGTCGAGCTGGCCGACGTGGTGCGACGCGACCCGGATGTCGCCGGCTTCGGCATGAACGGCAGCTCGTCCACCTACAACACCGGCAACTTCTACATCGGGCTCAAATCCAAGGAAGCCGGTCGGGAGACCAGTGCCGACCAGATCATCGCCCGGTTGCGTCCGCAGCTGGCCAAGATACAGGGCGTAAACCTGTTCCTGCAGGCAGGGCAGGACATCCGCGTGGGCGGCCGCTCGTCGCGCACGCAGTACCAGTACACCGTGACCGATGCGAACCTGGACGAGCTCAACACCTGGGCGCCCAAGCTGCTGCAGCGCCTGCGCCAGCTGCCCGAGCTGACCGACCTGGCCTCTGACCAGCAGAACGCCGCAGCGTCCGCCGTGCTGACCATTGACCGCGACCGCGCTGCCAGCTTCGGCATCACGCCGACAACCATCGACGCCACGCTGTACGACGCCATCGGCCAACGCCAGGTGGCCCAGTACTTCACCCAGCTCAACAGCTACCACGTGGTGCTGGAAGTCACGCCGGCCATGCAGCAAGACCCGGCGCTGTTCAGCAAGCTGTACCTGAACTCGCCGCTGACCGGCCAACAGGTGCCGCTGTCGACCTTTGTGAAGGTAGACACCAGCAAGACCGCCTACCTGGCGATCAACCACCAGGGCCAGTTCCCGGCGGTGACGATCTCCTTCAACCTGGCGCCGGGCCATGCCCTGGGCGAGGCAGTGAATGCCATCAACCAGGCGCAGGCCGAGATGGGCTTGCCGCAGTCGCTGTCGGGCGCGTTCCAGGGTACGGCGCAGGCCTTCCAGGACTCGCTGGCCTCGCAGCCCTACCTGATCGCCGCGGCGCTGGTGGCGGTGTACATCGTGCTGGGCCTGCTGTATGAGAGCTACATCCATCCGCTGACGATTCTGTCCACCCTGCCCTCGGCCGGCGTGGGTGCGCTGCTGATCCTGATGGCCGGTGGCTACGACCTGAGCGTGATCGCGCTGATCGGCATCATCCTGCTGATCGGCATCGTGAAGAAGAACGGCATCATGATGATCGACTTCGCGCTGAAAGCCGAGCGCGAGCACGGCATGGAGCCGCAAGAGGCCATCTACCAAGCCTGCCTGCTGCGCTTTAGGCCCATCATGATGACCACCATGTGCGCCCTGCTCTCCGGCCTGCCGCTGATGCTGGGCCATGGCTCGGGCTCAGAGCTGCGCCGGCCCCTGGGCTACGCCATGGTGGGCGGCCTGATCCTGTCGCAGATGCTGACGCTGTTCACCACCCCGGTGGTCTACCTCTACCTCGATCGGGCACACTATTGGTACCAGGCACGCAAGGACGCCCGGGCCGCGAAAAAGGCCGCTAAAGCTGGCGCAGAAGCATTGCCACAGCCGCAGGCCCAGGCTTAGATTTTGGAGTGAGATGAAAATCCTGATTGTCGAAGACGAAGCCAAGACAGCCGAGTACCTGCACAAGGGCTTGACCGAGCAAGGCTGCGCGGTGGATGTCGCCGACAACGGACTCGACGGCCAGCACCTGGCGATGCAGCACGACTACGACGTGATCGTGCTCGACGCCATGCTGCCCGGCCTGGACGGCTTCTCGGTGCTGCGTTCGCTGCGCACAGTGAAGCAGACGCCGGTAATCATGCTCACCGCCCGTGACCGGATCGAGGACCGCGTCAAAGGGCTGCACGACGGCGCGGATGACTACCTCGTCAAGCCCTTTTCCTTTATCGAACTGCTGGCCCGGCTGCAGGCGCTGAACCGGCGCGGCCGCAGCCAGGAGCCCATGCAGCTGAATATTGCCAATCTGCAGATCGACCTGCTCAAGCGCAAAGCCTTCCGCGGCGGCGTGCGCATCGACCTGACCGCCAAGGAGTTCGCCCTGCTGGCGGTACTGGCGCGGCGCCAGGGTGAGATTTTGTCGAAGACCGCTATTGCCGAGCTGGTATGGGACATGAACTTTGACAGCAACACGAATGTGGTCGAAG
This sequence comes from Rhodoferax sp. GW821-FHT07F03, assembly GCF_059418745.1. Classification (NCBI taxonomy): domain Bacteria; kingdom Pseudomonadati; phylum Pseudomonadota; class Betaproteobacteria; order Burkholderiales; family Comamonadaceae; genus Rhodoferax; species Rhodoferax sp. GW821-FHT07F03. Next base: position 339,111 of record NZ_JBWKQM010000003.1, on the reverse strand, counting down.
TCGCCATCAAGCGGCTGCGCGACAAGATCGATGTGCCCTTTGCGGCTGCCGCGCCCAAGCTGCTGCACACCATACGCGGCATGGGCTATGTGATGGAAGTACGCGCCGAGGCGGAAGCCGACCGGGGCGCCGCGCCGTGAAGCGCTCCATCACGGCGCGACTGGTCACCATGTTCGCCGCAGCAGCGCTGCTGACCTTTGCGCTGATAGGTGCCGCGCTGTACACCGTGCTGGACCGCGAACTGACCCGCCACCAGGACGATGAGCTCAACATCGGCCTCAACAGCATGGCCTACACCATCCAGCGCGTGGGCCGCGCAGAACGCTGGAACCGCGTACAGGCCAAGATGGACACGCTCGCGCCGCAAGATGGCAATGTGCGCTTCTGGGTGCTCAGCGACGACCCACGCTTTGTGTACGGCAGCGGTCTGGCCGACATGGAGCGCATCACCCAAGGGGCGGATGGCCGGGGCACCCTGGCGCTACCCGGCCAGGCAACGTCTCTGCGCACCCGGTCTATCTACATCGCGCCACTGGACGAACGCCCCGGGGTGCGGCTCATCATCGGCAGCGACACCACGCCCTACCGGCGCACGCGCCAGGCCTTTGTCAGCGCGCTACTGGCGCTCAGCCTGGCGGCGGTGTTGGCGGTGGCGTTGGCTGGCCGCTGGATAGCCCGCGTGGGCCTGAAGCCGCTGGAGCAGCTGTCCAACGAAGCCCAGGCACTGCGCCCCAAGACTTTGTCACAGCGCCTGCCAGAGGCAGCCCTGCCGATTGAGCTGAAAGCCTTGACCCAGGCATTCAACGGTGCACTGGCCCGGCTGGAGGAAGCCTATGCCCAGCTAGAGGCCTTCAATGCCGACGTAGCCCACGAGCTGCGCACGCCGCTGGGCAACCTGATAGGTGGCACGCAGGTCGCGCTATCACGCCAGCGCACGGCCCCCGAGCTGCAGGAGGTGCTGGCATCGAACCTGGAAGACCTGGAGCGCCTGCGCTCCATCGTCAACGACATGCTGTTCCTGGCGCGCGCCGACCGGGGTGAAGCCGCTACCGGCCGGGTGCGCACCCCCATCGCCGAAGAGGTGCGCAAGACCATCGATTTCTTTGAATTCGTGCTGGACGAAAGCGGCATGCAGGTTCGTATCGAAGGCGACGCGGCGGTCGAGGCAGAACTCGAAACCGCCCTGTTCCGCCGCGCCATGAGCAACCTGCTGCAGAACGCCATCGAGCACTCGCAACCCGGCGCGCAACTGACCGTACAACTCCGCAACGAGGCCAAGGCCACCTGGATCTCGGTCGCCAACCCCGGCGAGCCGATTGCCAGAACGCACCAGCAGCACCTGTTCGACCGCTTCTACCGCGTCGATACATCCCGCCAGGGCCTGGGCCAACACCACGGACACGGTCTGGGCCTGGCGATAGTGAAAGCAGTCGCCAGCATGCACGGCGGCCAGGTCAGCGCCAGCAGTGCAAACGGCGTCAACACCATCGGATTCAGCGTGGCACGGGACACGGGTTGAGAACGCCTTCTGGGCCGCAACGGCTCGCAGCCCAGACCGCACTTCCCAAGCGTTTCCCACGCGTTTCGCGTGAAAAATACTCCTCTTTTAATAGCTACTACCGCAGGCAATACCTGCGCCAGAGCCATATTTCCCCATCAATCCAGAAACGGAATGCTGAGCTGTACTGCACAGGCCAGCCAGTGCCGGCAACACCTTGTGCTGACACAAATCCGCTGAAAAGCGTAAGCTGGATGGGCATGGAGCCCCGCGTGGGGCGCTCTCCATGTATTTGTGAAAGGAGCCGTGGCCATGCAACCCCCCATCCAATGCTTCCAATCCTTATGGCGCACCACGGTCGGCATGCTGCTGGCACTGCTGGTGGGCGCGTCCGCGCTGGCAACGCCGCTCAGTAGCCAGGATGCCAAGGCGGTACGTGAGGTCATCCATGCGCAGCTGGATGCCTTTGCCGCCGACGATGCGGAAAAAGCCTTTTCCTACGCGGCGCCCAGTGTGCGCAAATCGGTCGCCTCGGCGCAGTACTTCATGGCCATGGTGCGCGGCCAGTACGCGGTGGTGTACCGGCCCGCGTCGGTGGCGTATTTGCAGCCGGACCTGGATGGCAAAGTGGTAGTCCAGCCGGTACAGATGTCAGACGCCGAAGGCACCAGCTGGATGGTCGTCTACACGCTGGAGCGGCAAAAGAACAAACAGTGGCGCATCAGCGGCTGCTTCCTGAAGGAAACCAACGGGCGGATGGCGTAGGAGCCGCTCAGACTCCCAGCAACCGCCGATCTATTTACGTCCGGCGTTTCTTGTTCCGGTACTGGTCGGCCACCACGGCGGCGACGATGATGCCGCCCTTGACCATCTCCTGGTAGTAGGCGTCGATGCGGATGAAGGTGAAGCCCGACATCATCACACCCAGGATCAGGATGCCGATGACGGTGCCGGTGACCCGGCCCAGGCCGCCGACCAGCGAGGTGCCGCCGATGACCACGGCCGCAATCGCGTCCAGCTCATAGCTCACGCCCATGCCGGACTGGCCGGAGATGGCACGCGCTGCGGTCACGGTACCGGCCACGCCGCTGAGCAGGCCGGCAATGGTGTAGATCCAGATCAGGTGGCGGTTCACATTGATACCCGAGACGCGGGCCGCCTGGCGGTTGGCACCGATGGCGTAGGTGAACTTGCCGAAGCGGGTGTAGCGCAGCACCACATGGGCAATCGCCACGATCACCAAGAAGATGATCACCGGGTTGGCCCCCTCGCCGATCCAGGCGAACTCGGGGGTCAGCATGCTGACGGGCATGCCGCCGGTGAACCATTTGGCAAAGCCGCGTGCAGCCACCATCATGCCCAGCGTGGCAATGAAGGGCGGGATGCCGGTGGCGGCAATCAACCAGCCGTTGATCAAGCCCACCACCACGCCCACCAGCACCCCGGCCAGCACGGGCCAGATCGGGTTCAGATCGGTCAGCTGCGGGAACACGGCGCGCGGAAAGTCCGACACCTGGGCCAGGCTGGCCGCCACCACCGCAGATGCGGCCACCACCGAGCCCGACGACAGGTCAATGCCGCTGGTGATGATGACCATGTTCACGCCCACCGCGATGATGCCGATGACCGACATCTGCAAGATGATGACCTGCAGCCGCTCGGCGTTGAACATGAAGCTTTGGCCGTTCAGGTACCAGCCCAGCGCCTCAAAAAAGACGCAGATACCCAGCAGCACCAGCAGGATGCTGAACTCTGGGGGCAACTTCATTTTGGATTTGGCAGCGCCTGATGCGGGCTGGGAGATGGTAGGGGAGCTCATACATTCATTCCTTTTAAATTACTTCGCAGCCAGGTCCATGACGGAGACCTGGTTGGCGTCTTTGCGGTCCAGGATGCCGGTGACCTGGCCGCCGTGCATCACCACGACGCGGTCGCTCATGCCCAGCACCTCGGGCATTTCCGACGAAATCATCAAAATGGCCACGCCCGTGCCGGCCAGCTCGGAGACCAGGCGGTGGATTTCGGCCTTGGCGCCCACGTCGATGCCGCGGGTGGGCTCGTCCAGGATCAGGATGCGCGGGTTGGTCAGCAGCCAGCGACCCACCAGCACTTTTTGCTGGTTGCCACCCGACAGGTTCTGGATGATCTCGTCCATGCTGGGCGTCTTCACGCGCAGGCGCTTGGCCATTTCCAGGCAGTCTTTGTTGAGCTGTTCGCTCTGCACAAAGCCTTTGCTCACGTAGCGCTGGTTGAGCACCGCCGAGTCCATGTTTTCTTGGATATTCAGCGCCAGGAAGCAACCGGTTTCCTTGCGGTCTTCGGTCAAAAACGCCATGCCCGCAGCCAGCGCCTGCTGCGGCGTACGGATTTGCACGGGCTCGCCCTTGATGGAAATCGTGCCCGAGGTCGCAGGCACCACACCAAACAGCGCCTCGGCCACATTCGAGCGGCCCGAGCCGACCAGGCCGGCCATGCCGACGATTTCGCCGGCACGGATGTCGAAGCTCACATTCTTGAAGATGCCTTCGACGCACAGGTCTTTCACCGACAGCACGACGTCGCCGATCGGCACGTCCAGCTTGGGGAACATCTGGGTGATTTCCCGCCCCACCATCATGCGGATGATGTCGTCGCGGGTCACCTCGGAGGACAAATGAGTGGCGATGTACTGGCCGTCGCGGAACACCGAGAACTCGTCGGCAATCTCGAACAGCTCGTTCATCTTATGGGTGATGTAGATGATGCCCTTGCCCTGGGCCCGCAGGCGGCGAATGATGGCGAACAAATGCGCCACTTCGGTTTCGGTCAGGGCAGATGTCGGCTCATCCATGATCAGCACGTCGGAGTTCCAGGACACGGCCTTGGCAATCTCCACCATCTGGCGGTTGGCGACAGACAGTTCTTGGATCTCTATCGCCGGGTCGATGTCGATGTTCAAGTCTTTGAACAGCTCGGCGGTTTTGCGGTTCAGCTCGGCGTGGTCTACCAAGCCCAGCCAGTTTTTCGGTTCGCGGGTGATCCAGACGTTCTCTGCCACCGTCATGTACGGCATCAGGTTCAGCTCCTGGTGAATCATGGCGATGCCCTGGTTCAGCGCGTCCAGCGGCGACTTCAGCACGATGGGCTGGCCACGCAGGCGGATATCGCCCTTCTCTGGCGTGTAGATGCCCGCAATGATCTTCATCAGCGTGGACTTGCCGGCGCCGTTTTCTCCCATCAGCGCGTGCACGGTACCTGCGCGCAGCTTGAGTTGCACATTGTTAAGTGCGACCACACCTGGAAATATCTTCAGGATGCCCTGGATCTCCAGCAAAGGCGGAACGGCGGCGGCGGACGGCGCAGCCGGTCGCTCCATAGTGGCAGTATCTGACATACAGCTAACTCGATTGAACGGTAAAAATGGGTAGACGCCCCCATCGGTGGGGGCGTCTGGCGAATGGCCAATCAGGGCAAATTAGTTTTTGCCGGAGTACTTGGCCAAGTTTGCCGGGGTTACCAGTTCAAATGGCACGTTGACGAAGCGCTCAACGGCCTGCTTCTTGGACAGCTTCAGGGCTGCGTCCAGCGCGCCGCTACCTTGGCCGGCCGCGTTCTGGAACACGGTGACCTTCAGGTCGCCCGCCTTCATGGAAGCCAGTGCGTCAGGGGTGGCGTCGATGCCGGCCACGATGCTGGCAGGGGTCCACTTCTTTTGCGCCTTGAGCGCGTTGATGGCGCCGATGGCCATTTCGTCGTTGTTGGCGATGATGGCGTCAAACTTCATGCCGGTGGACAGCCAGTTGGTGGTGATGTCCTGGCCTTGGGTACGGTCCCACTTGCCTTCACGCTTGTCCAGGATCTTGATGCCGCTGCAGTCCTTGGTGGCCAGCACATCTTCAATGTCCTTGGTACGGGTGCGCGCTGCTTCATTGGACAGCTCGCCCATCAGCACCACGACTTCGCCCTTGCCCTTGAGCAAGCGGCAGACTTCCTGGGTTTGCACGGTGCCGGAGACCACTTCGTCAGAGGCCACGAACGCCACGCCTGCGGGCAGCTTGGCAAAGTCGACGGGCTTGCGGTTCACGTAGACCAGCGGAATCTTGGCGTCGGTCACCATCTTGGTGATCTTGGGGGTGACGTCGGTGTCCACGGGGTTGACGATGATGGCGTCTACCTTTTGGGCGATCAAGTTCTGGATCTGGCTGAGCTGTTTGCCCACGTCGTTCTGAGCGTCTTCCACTTGCACGGTTGTGCCAGATTTCTTGCCGGCATCCACCACGCCGTTTTTCAGGATCGTCAGAAAGGTGTCCAGTTGGGCCATGGCCAAGCCAACCTTCTCAGCGTGCGCAGCCATTGGCGCCAACAAGGTGGAAGACACGGCAGCTGCGAGTAGAAGTTTTTTCATTGAATACGTCTCCGAAGTAGTAAGGAACGGCTATTTTTGTGCCGCTCGGTTGGTTGAGATCTGGTCATGGAAATGCGCCAAACCACGATCCGTACTGTAATCACTATTTCCAAAAATAGAAAATAAATTTCTAAGTGATTACACTTAGAGAAAAAAATTTCTCTACAATTTATAGTCAGTCCACCTGGCATGGCTGCGAGCCGTGTATTTCGTTTTCTCGCCCGTGGCGAGAACCCATTTCCTTGAAACTACTGCACTTGATGAGCCAACTGAACTTCCCCCAAGGTCGCCGTATCGACCTCGCCTGCCTGGGCCGCCTGGCAGTAGACCTGTATGCCCAGCAATTTGGCAGCCGCCTGGAAGACGCACGCAGCATGGCCATGTATTTGGGTGGTAGCTCGGGCAACCTTGCCTTTGGTGTGGCCCGCCTGGGTTTGAAAAGCGCCATGCTGTCCCGCGTGGGCAATGAACAAATGGGCCGTTTCCTGACCGAAACGCTGGCTCAGGAAGGCTGCGACACCAGCCAGGTGCAGATCGACCCCGAGCGCCTGACCGCGCTGGTGCTGCTGGGCCTGAAGGACCGCGACACCTTCCCCCTGCTGTTCGTTCGTGAAAATTGTGCCGACATGGCGGTGGATGCCGACCAGATCAGCGAAGATTTCATAGCCCAGTGCCGTGCGCTGGCCATCACCGGCACCCATCTTTCCACCCCCGGTACCCGCCGCGCATCGCAGACCGCCCTGGCCTACGCCAAAAAACACGGCGTGGTGCGTGTGCTAGACATCGACTACCGCCCCGTGCTGTGGGGCTTGACCAGTCGCGGCGCGGGCGAAAACCGCTATGTGGCAGACGCACACGTGACACAGCAGTTGCAGGAAATGCTGCCCGAATTTGAATTGCTGGTCGGCACCGAAGAAGAGTTCTTCATCGCCGGCGGCGTGGCCGACGACCTGATGGCCAGCCTGCGTGCGGTGCGCGCCATCAGCTCCGCCACCCTGGTGGTGAAGCGCGGCGCCGCTGGCTGCAGCGTGATCGAAGGCGCCATCCCCACGAATATCGACGACGCCCCCACCTTCAAGGGCGAGCGCGTCGAAGTGCTGAACGTGCTGGGCGCGGGCGACTCCTTTCTGTCCGGCCTGATGGCCAGCCTGCTGCAGGGTAAGGACTGGGCCGAATCCACCAAAGTAGCCAACGCCTGCGGTGCCATCGTGGTGTCGCGCCACGCCTGCTCGGCTGCCATGGCCACGCCGGCCGAGCTTGCCCACTGGTTCAGCGGCAGCCGCAACCCCAAGGTGGATGCCGATGAACAGTTGGCCCATCTGCACCGCGTCACCGCGGCCCGCCCCGACTGGAACGAGATGTGCGTACTGGCGTTCGACCACCGCAGCCAGTTTTTTGATATTGCCCGTGAAGCCGGTGCCAGCGACTCCCGCATTCCCGCGCTGAAAAAATTACTGGTGCAAGCCGCCGAGCAGGTGGAAACCAGCCACAAGCTGCAAGGCCATACCGGCGTGCTGATCGACGGCGGCGACTACGGCCGCGACGCGCTGGCCAGCGCCACCGGCCGTGGTTGGTGGGTGGGCCGCCCGGTCGAGCTGCCCGGCTCGCGCCCGCTGCGTTTTGACGGTACCCGCTCGGTCGGCAGCGCGCTGATCAACTGGCCTACCGAACACGTGGTCAAGTGCCTGGTGCACTACCACCCGGACGACAGCTACGAGTTGCGCCTGCAGCAAGAGCAAACCGTGCTGGAACTGTGGGAAGCCACCCGCACCAGCGGCAACGAGCTGCTGCTGGAAATCATCTGCCCCCGCGCCATGACGCCCGCCGGCACCGAAGACGCGGCCGTGCTGCGTTCGGTAAAGCGCTTCTACAACCTGGGTGTCAAGCCCGAATGGTGGAAGCTGGCGCCCATGCAGGCTAAGGGCTGGACCGAACTGGCCGCCCTGGTGGCCGAGCGCGACCCGTATTGCCGCGGCGCGGTGATCCTGGGCCTGAACCAGCCACTGCAGCACCTGGCCGACAGCTTTGTGCACGCCACCAACCCCATCGTCAAGGGCTTCATGGTGGGCCGCACCCTGTGGGCAGAACCTTCGCTAAAGTGGCTGAAGAACGAAATCAACGACGCCGCCTTCAAAGACGCCGTTGCGCACAACTTTGCTACCCTCGTCAACGCCTGGCGTAACCGGAAATCTGCGTCCTGAATCTGCCCATGAAAACCCAAAAGCTCACCCAAAAACTCACCATGAGCCAAGCGCTGGTCAAGCACTTGGCCGCGCTGCAAGTCGAAATGGCCGATGGCAGCATCCAGCCCTACTGCGCGGGCGTATTCACCATCTTCGGCCACGGCAATGTGGCCGGCTTCGGCGAAGCCCTGTACGCCGAACGCGCCCAGCTGCCCACCTACCGCGCCCATAACGAGCAAGGCATGGCCCATGCCGCCGTGGCCTATGCCAAGGCGCATTTCCGCCAGCGCATCATGGCCGTCAGCACCAGCATCGGCCCCGGCGCCACCAACCTGGTCACCGCCGCGGCCATGGCCCACGTGAACCGCCTGCCCGTGCTGCTGCTGCCCGGCGACACCTTTGCCTCGCGCGCGCCCGACCCGGTGCTGCAGCAGATCGAAAGCTTCCAGCACGGCGACCTGAGCGCCAACGACACCTTCCGCCCCGTGACGCGCTTCTTTGACCGCATCACCCGTGCCGAGCAAATCCTGACCGCCCTGCCCCGCGCCATCCAGGTGATGACCGACCCGGCCAGCTGCGGCCCGGTCTGCCTGGCGCTGCCACAGGACGTGCAAACCCATGCCTTCGACTGCCCCGAGAGCTTCTTGCAGCCCGGCGTGATCCACTTCCGCCGCCCGCCCGCCGACACCCGCGAGCTGGCCGCTGCCGCCGCACTGCTGAAGACCGCCAAGCAGCCACTGATCGTGGCCGGTGGCGGCGTGCTGTACAGCCAGGCCTGGGACGCACTGCGCACCTTTGCCGAGAAGCACGGCGTGCCCGTGGTCGAATCCCACGGCGGCAAGAGCAGCCTGCCCTGGGACCACCCGTTGAACCTGGGCGGCATCGGCGTGGACGGCGGCCCGGCCGCGAATGAAATGGCCCGCGAAGCCGATGTGGTGCTGGCCGTGGGCACGCGCCTGCAAGACTTCACCACCGGCTCGCACGCGCTGTTCGCCAAGGCCAAGCTGCTGAGCCTGAACGTACAGAGCTTCGACGCCACCAAGTGGGCCGGCACCGCCCTGGTGGCCGATGCCCGCGTCGGCCTGGCCCAGCTCAGCACCGCCGCTGGCGACTGGAAGGCCGAACCGGCCTGGACCACCCGCGCCCGCAGCCTGGCCGCAGGCTGGGTGAAGCGCGTGACCGAGCTCACCACCGCCGCCCCCAAAGACGTGCTGCCCTACGACGCCGAAGTCATTGGCGCCGTGCGCGACTCCATTGCCAACAGCGATGTGCATGACGTGGTGGTCTGCGCCGCCGGCACCCTGCCCGCCGAGCTGCACAAGCTGTGGCGCGCAACCCGACCCGGCAACTACCACGTGGAATACGGCTACTCCTGCATGGGCTACGAAGTGGCGGGTGCCCTGGGTGCCAAGATGGCCCGGCCCGACCAGGAAGTCATCGTCATCGTCGGCGATGGCTCTTACATGATGATGAACTCCGAGCTGGCCACCTCGGTGCTGCTGGGCAAGAAGCTGATCGTGGTGATCCTGGACAACCGGGGCTACGGCTGTATCAACCGCCTGCAGCGCGCCAGCGGTACGCCCAACTTCAACAACATGCTGGACGACTGCATCCCCGAGGGCGGCAGCAGCAGCCAGATCGACTTTGCCATGCACGGCCGCAGCATGGGCGCCGATGCGGTGCACGTGAAGGACGTGGCCGAGCTGAAGACCGCCATGGTGGCCGCCCGCGCCGCCACCAAGAGCCAAGTCATCGTGATCGACACCACCTATGAGCGCACTACGGCCGAAGGCGGCTGCTGGTGGGAAGTCGCCATACCCGAAGTCTCTGAACGCCCTGCGGTGAACGAAGCGTTTGAGCGCTACACCGCCGCAAAAACTGAACAACGTATCTGAATAAGAACACCCCCAGGCTCCAGTGCTACGCACTTTCCGCCACCCCCCTTGCAGGGGGCAACACCAGCAGCTTGGCAAAGCCAGATCTGCGGTGTTTCTGGTGGGAGGGCGTTCTCGCTGAACCTGGGTGGTGGCTAGTTATAACCATCCATTGAAAGAAAGTTTTACTATGACCTGGAACGTACGCATCGGCATCAACCCCCTGTCCTGGATGAACGACGATCTGCCCTCGCTGGGCGGCGAAACCCTGCTGGAAACGGCACTCAGCGAAGGCAAGGAAATCGGCTACGAAGGCTTCGAGCTGGGCAATAAATTCCCCAAGGACGGCCCCGGCCTGAAAGCCAAGCTGGACGAATTTGGCCTGGCCTGCGTGTCCGGCTGGTACTCAGGCTTCCTGGGCAACGACACGGTGGAAGCCGAGATCGAGCGCTGCAAGGCGCACATGACAAAGCTGCAGTACAACAAGGTGAATGTGGTGGTCTACGGCGAATGCGCCGACACCATCCAGGGCCAGATCGACACCCCCGTGTCCAAGCGCCCCAAGTTCGCCAACGACGAACAATGGAAGGCCTACGCCGAGCGCCTGAACGCCTTCGGTGAGCACCTGGTCAAGACCTATGGCATCAAGCTGGCCTACCACCACCACATGGGCGCCTACGTCGAGTCCCCCGCCGATGTGGACAAACTGATGGCGCTGACCGACCCGACCAAGGTTTTCCTGCTGTTCGACACCGGCCATGCCTATTTCGGCGGCGCTGCCGACCCTGTCACGCTGCTGAAGAAACACGTCGAACGCGTAGTGCACGTGCACTGCAAGGATGTGCGCACCCCCGTGATTGCCCAGGCACGCAACGACGGCTGGAGCTTTTTGAACGGCGTGATCAACGGCACCTTCACCGTGCCCGGCGATGGCAGCATCGACTACGAAGCCGTGCTGACCACGCTGAAGAACGCCGGTTACGAAGGCTGGCTGGTGGTCGAAGCCGAGCAAGACCCGGCCGTCGCCCCCAGCTACGAATACGCGAAAAAGGGCTACGACACCCTGCGCGGCCTGGTCGACAAGATCGGCGGCTGAGATGGTGAGCCCCCTGCTAGCCAAAGCGGCCCCCACGGGCCGCGAAATCGTCAACGTCACGCCCGAGCGTGCCGGCTGGACCCATGTGGGTTTCCGCGCCGTGCGCCTGGCAAAAGGCGAGTCTGAAACCGTCAACACCAGCACCCGCGAACTTTGCCTGGTGGTGCTGACCGGCACCGTCAGCGTCACCATCGACGGCCAGACGCATGCACACCTGGGCACGCGCAAAAGCGTGTTCGAAGAAGTCTCGCCGGCAGCGGTCTATGTGCCCGCAGACAAAACCGTCGTCATCGTCGCCGAGACCGACGCGGAAGTCGGCCTGTGCACAGCGCCCGCCGGAAACACACCGCATGCGGTCAAGGTGCTCGACCCTGCCAGCATGCGCCGCAGCGTGCGCGGCAAGGGCACGAACACTCGCTATGTGTGTGACGTGCTGCCGCACGACGACCCCACCGCCGCCCACCTGCTGGTGGTCGAAGTCCTCACGCCCGCCAGCCACTCCAGCAGCTACCCCCCGCACAAGCACGACATCGAGCAGCCGCCGGTGGAAACCCTGCTGGAAGAAACCTACTACCACCGCCTGAACCCACCGCAGGGCTTTGCCTTCCAGCGCGTCTATACCGACGACCGCAGCCTGGACGAAGCCTGCGCCGTGGAGAACCACGACGTGGTGATGGTCCCGCGCGGCTACCACCCGGTGGTGGCGCCGCATGGCTACGACCTGTACTACCTGAACGTCATGGCCGGCCCGAACCGCTTCTGGGTCTTCAAGAACGATCCAGCGCATGAGTGGATGCTGGCGGCGAAGTAGTCGTTGCTAGTGATTCAATAGCTGCCAGCGCAGGTTCTATCTGCGCTGGCAGCCGATTTGGCTTGTAATTTCTTCGAGGCCACGCTGCACACGACAAGCACGGCGCGAGGCCATGGGGCCGGACATCCAGCTCAGCTTTCGCCTCAACGCGCTGGAACGCAACGCACCACGCAGTGCGAGGCCATGGGGTCAGATCCGAATTGCGCTCTGTCTGCCTATCTGAGCCCACAGCGCCCACCCGCATTTCGGCTGACCCCAAGGCCGGATAGACGTTCACTCTCATATTGATAGCTGGTTGCGCAGGTAATTCGTGCGCTAGCGGGTGATTTGGCTTGAACCTTTGAAAGGGTTGATGTCTTCGGCATCCCCGGCCGGGATGTGCGCCCGGCGGCGCAGTCACCTTTCTTTGCGTCGCCAAAGAAACGTAACCCAAAGAAAGGCGAGCCGAAGTCGTCGCCCCCTTCGCTGCGCTACGGGGTACGCTGCGTTGCTCGGTCTGTGCGGGGTCCCGCTCGAACTCGGCCTACGGCCTCAAACAATCGCGGGCCCTGATCCGCCCAGCCCTGCGCTACTCGCCGACGCCACACGGCGTGGGAGCGGACAGCCAAACATCCGAACATCCAGCCCGGCTGCGCCGGTCATCGCACCGCAGGCGCGAAAAGAATTCCCCGTTCGTCCTGAGCTTGTCGAGGGGCACCGACAAACCCAGCCCGAACGGAGGACGGTGACGCCCGCGCGCGCCCTAGGCGCGATGTGGCGCTGCGCGCCACCGATCCCGCTCCCCGGGGTCCCCCTCTGTATGCGCCGAGGAGCACAGCTTCAAGTGGATCAGGGCCCGCGACTGTCTGAGCGAAGCGAGTTCGAGCGGGACCCCACTTGAAGCGAGCACCGCAGGTTCCCGTAGCGCCAGCGAAGGGCGCAGACAGTGGGGGCGCCTTTCTTTTGGTGCCTTTTCTTTTGCGTAAAAGAAAAGGTACTCGCCCGCCGGGGCGAACTCCCGGCCAGGGATCATACAAACGTCAGACACCATCCGCACTACCCCACACCGCATATAAATCTGCAAATAAAACGGGCTCCAGCGCAAATTCAACCTGCGCAAGCAGCTATAAAAAATAGAGCACTTATTGGCTCCACCTTTTTGAGGTGAAGATGCCTGCGAGTCGGAAACCGATCGGCTACGCCGGGCTATAGTGGTTCATCACTCGGCGTGCGGTGTTTGTCAAAACATTTATACCTGTATAAAGACAAGTACAACCCTGGGAGTACCAGTCTAAAAGCCACTTTCAGGAAATTTTGATGAACGATGTAGACCGCAGCGACCTTCTTATCCCGCAGGTTTTGCGGTCTACATTGCGTTTTTCGTCAAGTTGGGCGCCGCGCCATCCACAGACATGAGTTCGACTGATTGGATATCTGCGATTGCGTCGGCAGTCAGTGCCCTGGGAGGCGCATTCGCTGCGGTTGCTGCATTTCGCTCGGCCAGATCAGCTCACGAAACCCAGCAGGCTGCTAGCAATATTGAATTTCGGGCACGCCTTCGCGAAATTGCATACACGGTAGTGTCGATTGACGCCGAAATCACAAGAGTCAAATCGCTGGCGCGGCACCTTGAGAAGGTGTATTCCGATCTTGCCATTTTCAACGGCGGGTCTGGTGGGTCGCGACACGAACAAGTTCGGCAGAACGTAGCGCAACGGTTAGCAAAGGCAATCGAAATCTCAGAAACGGCAAAGCCGTTTTTGAACGGAACTGAGGCACTCGTAAAGGCACCTGCTGAGGATACTGATCGGGTACTCAGAAATCTGACGAGTTCCCTCGCTCGATTGAAAGCGTATGCCTCGGAATTTGAAACCGAGCTTCAGTCCGCAGAACCAGAGCGCACGCTCCACCAACAGTCTGTAATTGGCGGAAGGCCGGGAGCGTGACGCATAACATGTCGCTCGAGCCGACCCGCAGCTCCGGGGTTAGTCGCCTATGAAGCTCACGCTCTGCCTTTTGCTCGTAATTGCATCGACTGCCGCAATAGCGCAGCGAGAAACCACAGACTTCCCGCGAGCGGCAACCGATTTTCTTGGACAGGAGCTTCCTCAAATGGAGGCGGCGGTCAAGTCCTCTGACCGCGCTTATTTCGTCGCAGCCACGACTCGAACGACGACGTTTCTTGAGAGCTGGGGACTCAAGGGGGATGCAGCCGCCTTGGAGCAGTTCCCGATGTGCACTGACGCGGTAACCGATTTTTTGATCGTAGGGTTCTGCAAAATATCGGCGCCCGGAACCATCTGCGACCCGGAGACCTTCTTCCCAAAGTTCGAGCGCAATCTACGGAGCTGCCGCGTTGCAGCCGGCGTCTAACCTCTCCATCGAGCGAACGTCCAACGTTAAAGAAAAAATCCCCCCAGCGCACATAAAACCTGCGCTACCAGCTACAACAACCATAGCACCCGTGTCATCAAGCCTTCATCCAAACCGCGCATCCTAGCCAAGCGGTATGTCGCCGCGCCAGCATCTGCGAGGACTTTATGAACACTGCCGACACCACCATCCTGGAAGAAGAGTTTGAAACCCTGGGCGACCACCACCGCATGGCGGCGCACCACTTTGCTGCGGCGGCCAAATTCCATGCGCTGGCCGCGACAGCAGACGACGACGGCGATGACGAAGCCTGCGCGCGCCACGCTTATGCAGCTTACCGCCACCAGCTGAATGCCGTGCAATACGCCGAAATCGCCGTGATGGACAGCGAGGGCATGGACGACGAAGACGAAGGCACTGCAGACTGACTACGCACTACAGTTGTGCATAAAAAAAGGGCCGTCTGAACGGCCCTTTTTTTTACTTCACGCTAGCAAAGCTAGAGATTAGTACGTTCCCAGTGCGGACGGTGCGCCAGCCTTGAAGGTGTAGATGGTGATAGGCGCAGCCTTCAGGTTGCCCTTGTCGTCAAAGCCGAACGTGCCCGACATACCCTTGTAGGAAGTCTTGTAGATCTCGGCGCCGACCTTTTCAGAGTCGACTGCACCAGCCTTCTGGATGGACTGGCCCACGAACATGGTCTGGTCGTAGAACGAAGGAGCGTATGCATCGGGGTCGATGTTGAAGCGCTTCTTGTACTTAGCCTTGAAAGCGGGGCCTTCAGCCGTTTTTTCTAGTACCGCACCACCTTGGGCGCAGAACACGGTGTCGGTCGCGGCATCACCTGCCAGCTTGCCCAGTTCAGCCGTGCAGATGGCGTCGCCGCCCAGCAGCTTGGCGGTCACACCCAACGACTTCATCTGGCGCACCATGGGGCCAGCTTGTGGCGCGTAGCCGCCCAGCAAGATAACTTCAGGCTGCTTGGCCTTCAGGCTGGTCAGGATGGAGGAGAAGTCCGTTGCCTTGTCGGTGGTGAACTCTTGGCCCACGATTTCCAGGCCCAGCTTCTTGGCTTCTTTGGAGAACTCGTCTGCCAGGCCTTGGCCGTAGGCGGTGCGGTCATCGATCAAGGCGACCTTTTTGACCTTCATGATGTTGGCCGCATAGAAGGCCAGGCGTGCACCGATTTCGTTGTCACCGGCCATGATGCGGAACAGGTTCTTGTAGCCACCCATGGTGACCTTGGGGTTGCTGCCCACGGTGGACACCACCACATTACCCTGGCTGTACACGCGCGAAGCGGGGATGGCCACGCCCGAGCAGTATGGGCCCATCACGAACTTGACGCCTGCGTCCACCAGCTTCTGGGCCACGCTTACGCCGGACTTGGGGTCGCACTGGTCGTCTTCGGACTCCAGCTCAAACTTCAGGGTCTTGCCGCCGACAACCATTTTCTTGGCGTTGAGGTCTTCAACTGCCAAGCGTACGCCGTTTTCATTGTCCTTGCCGATGAAAGCATTGGGGCCAGACAAGGGGCCGGTCACACCGATTTTGACGATCTGGTCTTCTGCGTACGCGCCGCCGGCCATTGCCATTGCCATGGCACCAACAAGTGCGATCTTCGTGAAAGTAGGTTGCATGAACTCTGTCCTAGAAAGGGATTGGGTTAAGACTTACACAGTGTCTGATTCAAGGGCTTGTAACCATCGACAGGGCACCGGGTAAGACATATGTGAAGCTTGTAATAGGCCACCGCTGGACTGTAGGCTCTAACGGCCGGGTCGCATGGGCGGGTTTGTTCTGATTGAAGCAAATATGAGCGCAAAGAAGGTCGGCTAATGTTGGCAATATCCTTTCAAGAGGTATGGCGCTGGGCAGCGCCTGGTGTGGAGACCATTGCAGCAAGCGTGCCAACCCGTGTTGGCGTCAGCGGCACCCGGGGCACGGGCGGCGTCCAACCCAGTAAAAACTGGGTGGCGGCGCCGCACACGCGGCCCTGGCAGGCGCCCATACCACAGCGGCTGTGTAGCTTGGCATCGGTCCAGCCGGAGCAGGCGGACACAGCGGCGTAGGGCACGTCTTCACAGCGGCAGACCAGGGTGTCAGCCTGCGGCAAGCTGCACAACTGCGGCTGGAGTGCAAAACTGTGCGCCAGCTGCTGCGCAAAGCGGTCCCAACGTGCACGCTCCGGCCAGCGCTGCTGCGCCGCAGCCTGCTGGCCCACGGCCGCATGGCCGGCGACTGCGCCCTGGGCCAATGCCCGCTCGCTACCGCCTATGCCTGTGCATTCGCCTGCGGCATACACATTGGGCACGCTGGTGGCCTGCCAGGTATCAACCTGCAGCGCCTGCGCGCCTGTTGCGGTAGGTACCAGCGCGCAGCCCAAGAGCTGGCCCAGCTGGATATTCGGCACCAGGCCAAAGCCGCAGGCGACGCGATCACAATCCAGCTCCACAATGGTACCGCCCTGCTGCAGCCGCACCGACTCCACCCGGCCCTGGCCCTGCACCGACAGCACATACGAAGACGTGCGCCAGCCGGCATGCAGCAGACCCAAGGCCTGTGCCGCTTTGCCGGGCCAGCGCGGCAGCTGCGCTACAAAACCAGCCATGGCTGCCGCGCTGGCCTGCTCGGCCACGCGCAGCACCTGGGCACCCGCTTTGCGCGCGGTGGCCGCCACGGCCAGCAACAAGGGGCCGCTGCCTGCCACCACCACCCGCTCGCCGGCGACAGGCAGGCCGGACTTGATCAGCGCCTGCAAGCCGCCGGCACCGGTCACGCCGGGCAAGGTCCAGCCAGGAAACGGCAACAGCAACTCGCGTGCGCCGGTGCACAGCAGCAGCTTGTTCCACTGGATGGACCAGCCGCGCTGCGCATCTTCCAGCAACAGGGTCTGGGGCGCGGGTGCAGCCACTACGCGGGTGGCGCTGAGCCAATGCACATTGGCGCACGCAGCCACCTGCTCGCGCATACGACGGGCGGCCGGCGGCAACTGCGCACCAGGGCCATCGCGCCAGATCTGGCCGCCCGGCAGCAAGTTATCGTCCACCACGACAATGCGCGCACCGCTGGGTGCGGCAGCCAGCGCCGCCGCCATGCCCGCCGGGCCCGCACCGATGATGAGCAGGTCGCAGGATTCGTGGGCGGGCAAGGTTTGCGTCATAAGGTTCTCTCCACCTGCATCCCGTCTCGGCACAGGGTCTGGCAGGCCAGCTGGCGCTGCCCATCCACATTGACCCGGCATTCCTGGCACACGCCCATGCCGCACAGCGGCGCCCGCGCATCCCCACGCACGGAAATGCGCGCTACGCCATTCCCCGAAATAGCCAAGGCCACCGCCACGGTACAGCCCATGGGCACGGCGACCGGCTGGCCATCGATATGCAGATTCACGCGCATACCGCCTCCTTGAAACGTTGCAAGCCGTAAGGGCTGGCATCGATGGCGGCCGTGCCGCCAGTCATCTGTGCCGCCAGCAGCTGGGCACTGCCCAGCGCAGTGGTTACGCCCAGCCCTTCGTGGCCCACGGCCAGCCACAGGCCCTCGCGCGTGGGGTGCGGGCCGAGGATGGGCAGGCTGTCTGGCGTGGCGGCGCGCAAGCCGGTCCAGGCGCGGATGGCGTTCAAGCGGGCCAAGTCCGGCATGTAGCCCAACGCGCGTTGCAGCATGGCTTGCAGCATGTGGGCCTCTACCGTCATATCCGTCGTGTCGAACTGGCGTGAGGAGCCCAGCAGTAGTTGGCCCGTGGGGCGCGGCTGCAGGTTGAAGGCCACGGAAGGCCCCTCGCTATGGTGCGAGCTGGTGATGTAGCCCAGCTCCACCAGTTGGTGATGCACGGTACCGGGGTAGCGGTCGGTGATCAGCAAATGGCCTTTTTTGGGGCGTATCGGCAAATCGGAACACAGCGTGGTGGCCTGGATGCCATTGGCCAGCAGGATCTGTGGCGCCTGGCGGTAGCTGCCGTCGGCCAGGCGTACGCGCGTGCCTTCTAAGGCGGTGACTTCGGCGTGCTCTTGCCGGATGCGCTCACCGCCCTGCGCCAGCAGCCAGCGCGCCGCATTGGGTGCGTAGACGATGGCGTCGCCCGGCACCACCAGCCCACCGGCCAGGCCGGGGCGCAGCGCCGGCTCGGCCTGGGCCAGCGCGGCCGCGTCCAGCAAATGGCTGGCAATGCCGTGCTGCTGCATGCGCTGGCGTTTGTCCTCGGCGGCGGCCATTTCCTCGGCGTTGGCGGCAATCCACAGCGTGCCGCAGCCGCTATAGGCGCAGTCGGCGGGCATCTGCGGCGCCAGGGCCTGCCACAGGCCAACGGAATAACGGCTCAGGGCCAGTTCCGCTGGGTTGTCGTCCATCACCACCAGGTGACCCATGCCCGCGCCGGTGGCGCCGCCGCGCTGCGCGTCCAACACTAGCACCTTACGGCCGGCTTGTGCCAGCGCGTGGGCGCAGGCCGCACCCACGATGCCAGCGCCTATGACGATGGTGTCGGCGTTCATCCTAGTACCCCGACTCGGAAGTAAAGGAACACAATGAAAGTGATGGATTCGCCACTAGGGCAAGGCGTAAAACGCAGACATAGCTGTGGCTATGGCGAGGCTTTGCAACGCCGCCATGGGGGCGAAGACGCGCTTTCATGTTCCGATACTTCCGAGTCGGGGTACTAAGGTGATGCCCCAGCCGAAGGGGTCGTCTTCGGCCACCAACAAGGTGCTCTCGGCACACACATGGGCACGGCCCCGGATGGTCGGGATCACCTGGCCGTTGTCTAGGGTGTAGGACGCCTCGAAGCGGCTGCCGATCACGCTGGCCTGCTGCCAGGTCTCGCCCGGAGCCAGCTTGCCGTCGGCTGCCAGGCAGGCAATCTTGGCGCTGGTGCCGGTACCGCAGGGCGAGCGGTCGTAGGCCATGCCGGGGCAGAGCACGTAGTTGCGGCTATCCGCACCCTGGTCGTCCGGGCCAAACAATTCAATGTGGTCAATCTCCGCACCATCGGCTCCGGTGATGCCCTGCGCTCCCAAGGCTGCACTGAGCGCGCAGGCGTAGCTTGTGAGCGCCGCCAGCTGGTCGCTGGCCACGCACAGGCCGTGGTCGTTGACCAAAAAGAACCAGTTGCCGCCCCAGGCGATGTCGCCATGCGCGACACCGTAGCCCGGCACATCCACCGCCACCTGCGTGGCAAAACGGTAGGCCGGCACATTGCGCACGCTGACCGAGCCGTCCGCATGCAGAGTGGCTTCCACCGTACCCACCGGGGTTTCGATCTTGTGCACGCCGGGCTGGATGCGCCCCATGTGCGCCAGGCTGACCACCAGGCCGATGGTGCCGTGGCCGCACATGCCCAGGTAGCCGGTGTTGTTGAAGAAGATCACACCAGCGGCCGCATCGGCGGCCACGGGTTCGCATAGCAAGGCGCCGACGATCACGTCGTTGCCGCGCGGCTCCAGCACGGTGGCGGCCCGCCACTGGTCGTGCTGGGCGGCCAGCAAGGCGCGGCGCTCGGCCATGCTGCCGGTACCCAGGTCGGGGAAGCCGCCCACCACCAGGCGCGTAGGTTCGCCGCCGGTGTGGGAATCAATGATCTGGATGCGCTGCATGCGGGTTTCCTTACATGACGGATTGGTATTTAGCCGGACGGGTTTCCAGTGCCCGCGTCACGATACGCTCAATCACGGCCCGCTCTTCGCCAACCAGCGGCAGGCGCGGACGGCGCATGTGCTCGCTGCCCACTCCCACCAATGCATCGATGAGTTTGAGGTTTTGCACCAGCTTGGTGGATACGTCCAGGTGCAGCATGGGCGTCATCCACTGGTACAGCGACAGCGCTTCGGCCCACTCACCCGCCTGCATCAGGTCGTACAGCGCCACGGTTTCGCGCGGGAAGGCGCAGCCCACGCCAGCCAGCAGGCCGTCGCAGCCCAGCGCCAGGCCTTCATAGGCCAGATCGTCCACGCCCAGGAACAGCTGGTAGCGCGTGCCCACGGTGTTGCGCAGATCGGTGATGCGGCGGATGTTGTCGGTGCTTTCCTTGATGGCGACGATCCATTGGCAGTCGGCCAGCTCCGCCATGTGCTCAGGTCTAAGGTCCACGCGGTAGGCCACCGGGTTGTTGTAGACCATGATGGGCTTTTGCGCGGCGTTGGCCATGGTGCGCACGTTGAGCATGGCTTCACGGGCATCGGCCACGTAGATGACGGAAGGCATGACCATGAAGCCGTCTACGCCCAACTTGTTCGCGCCCTCGATGTAGCGCAGGGCTTCGCGGGTGCTGGTTTCGGACACATTGGCCAGCACCGGGATGCGGCCTTTGGCGGCCTTCAAAGCAATCTCGGCGACCTGCAGCTTTTCTTCCAGCGTCAGGGTGCTGGCTTCGCCCAGCGAACCGCAGGTGACCAGGCCGTGGATGCCGTTGGCGATCTGGAACTCGATGTGCTTGGCCGTGCCCTCCGCATCGATGCTTTCATCAGCGTGGAACTTGGTGGTGATGGCGGGGAAGATGCCTTTCCAGCGGGGGAGCGTCATGGTGTGTGTCCTTGGTAAATGGGTGGTTGGAGAGCTGAACTGTAGCAGTCTTAATATATTAACGACATATTTAAAATATCTTGTTAGGGTTTTAAGCAGCTTGCGTGCCAGCTTTTTTTGGTCCAATGCACCAATGCAATTAATGGCTTGCGCCCACCACCATGCCCAAACTCCCCGCCCCTCCTTTGCCCAAGCGCCGCGCGGCCGACATGGCCTACGACGCGATAGAGACGCTGATCTCCACCCTGCAGTTGGCCCCCGGCAGCCCGGTGGTAGAGGCCGACATCGTCGAGCTGACGCAGCTGGGCCGCACGCCGGTGCGCGAGGCGCTGCTGCGCATGGTGTCGATTGGTTTGATCGTGCAGCAGCCGCGGCGCGGCCTGCTGGTATCGCACATCGACCTGGCCGACCACCTGGACGTGGTGCAAACCCGGCGGGTGCTGGAATGCCTGATTGCCGCCTGCTCGGCGCGCCGGGCCACGGCCTTGCAGCGCAAGGACATCCTGCGCTGCGCCGAAAAAATGGTGCAGGCCGCCACGCGCGGCCATCTGGTGGACTACATGGCCGCCGACCTGGCGCTGGACCAGGTGAACCACCAGGCCAGCCACAACCATTCGGCCGTGAAGGCCGTGGTGCCCCTGATCGTGCAGTGCCGGCGCTTCTGGGTCGCCTACCAGCACGAAGGCGACATCATGGAAGCCGCGCAGGCGCACATGGATCTGGCCCAGGGCATTGCCACGGGCGACGAAGCCGCTGCGGTGGGTGGCGCCACCCGGCTGATGGACTATCTGCAGGGCTTTGCGCGGCGCGTCATAGACAACTAAATTGCTCCTATTTTTAGCATCAAAAACAGGAGCAGCTTGCGCAGATAAAACCTGCGCTAGCGGCCTATTTCATGCCTAAAAATAAGCCTTAAATTGGCGATTTAAACCTCGTCCAACCCCTGGGCAAATCCCTGCGCCAGGGCCTGTCGCAGGTAGTTCACAAACGCCGTCACCGCGCGCGGCACATGGGCGGTGTAGGGGCGGATGGCGTACAACTGGTCCGCATAGCCCCCGACCAGCTGCCAATCCGGCAGCACCGGCACCAGCTTGCTGGCACGCAGGCTGGCGGGCAGGCTGAAGTCCGGCAACAACGCAATACCCAAGCCGGTCACGGCCGCATCGCGCAACGCCTCGCTGTTGTTGGCCGACAAGACGCCCGACACCGGCACCGTCACCCGCTCATCCCCCTGCGCAAAAGTCCAGGCCGGCGTGTCCTGGGCGCGCGGATAGTGCAGGCAACTGTGGTTGCGCAGTTCTTCGGGCCGCAGTGGTGTGCCACGCTTGCGCAGATAGCCGCGGCTGGCCACCAGTACCGAGCGCGTGGCGCACAGGGTCCAGGCCACATGGGTATCGGGCGGCGCGGCGGTGTGGCGTATCGCCAGGTCGAAACCTTCGGTGGCCAGGCTGGACAGGCGGTCCGACAGTTCCAATTCGAGGCGCACATCCGGGTATTCGCGCAGAAAGTCGGCCAGGCGCGGCACCAGTTGCTGGCGCGCAAACGCCACCGGTGCCGTCACCCGCAGCAGGCCGTGCGGCGCATCGGCCAGATCGCGCACCTGGGCAAAGCTCTGGGCGATCTGCTCGAACGAGGCCCGGGTGTCGTCCACCAGGCGCTGGCCGGCCTCGGTCAGGCGCACGCTGCGGGTGGTGCGGCGCACCAGGGGCACGCCGGCCATCTGCTCCAGGTCGGCCATGCGCTGGCTCATCGCCGCCTTGCTGACGCCCAGCCGCGCCGCCGCCGCCGTGTAGCTGCCCTGCTGGGCCAGCACGGTAAGCCAGTGCAAATGGCTCCACAGCTCATTGATCTTTTGCTCGTTCATGGCCCTATTGTTCACCATTCTGAACAATCAATTCAAATTTTCGGCCTTGTAGCACAGGGGGCGAGTCCATAAACTGCAAGTCCGCACTACACAACGAGACACCTACCATGTCCTACACCGATAACACCGAAGTCGCCCAGTACATCCAGGGCCAACGCAGCACCGGCACGGGCACCCGCACCCAGCCCGTGTACAACCCCGCCACTGGCGCCGTGGCGCGCCAGGTACGCCTGGGCAATGTGCAGGACGTGGACGCTGCCGTGGCGTCCGCCAAGGCCGCCTTCCCCAAGTGGTCCGACACGCCGCCGATCCGCCGTGCCCGCGTGATGTTCAAGTTCCTGGAGCTGCTGAACCTGCACAAGGACGAGCTGGCCCACATGATCACCGCCGAACACGGCAAGGTGTTCACCGACGCCCAGGGCGAAGTCGCCCGCGGCATCGACATCGTCGAATTCTCCTGCGGCATTCCCCAGCTGTTGAAGGGTGACTTCACCGACCAGGTCTCCACCGGCATCGACAACTGGACGCTGCGCCAACCCCTGGGCGTGGTGGCCGGCATCACGCCGTTCAACTTCCCCGTGATGGTGCCGATGTGGATGTTCCCGGTGGCGATTGCCGCCGGCAACACCTTCATCCTGAAGCCCAGCCCCACCGACCCAAGCCCCAGCCTGTTCATCGCCGACCTGCTGAAGCAAGCCGGCCTGCCCGACGGCGTATTCAACGTGGTGCAAGGCGACAAAGAAGCCGTGGACGCCCTGCTGGTGCACCCCGATGTGAAGGCCGTGAGCTTCGTCGGCTCCACCCCCATTGCCAACTACATCTATGAAACCGGCGCCCACCACGGCAAGCGCGTACAGGCCCTGGGCGGCGCGAAGAACCACATGGTGGTCATGCCCGACGCCGACGTGGACCAGGTCGTGGACGCGCTGATCGGCGCAGGCTACGGCTCGGCCGGCGAACGCTGCATGGCGATCTCGGTCGCCGTGTTGGTGGGCGACGTGGCCGACAAGGTCATCCCCAAGCTGCTGGAACGCACCAAGACCCTGAAGGTGCTGAACGGCACCAATCTGGCCGCCGAAATGGGCCCCATCGTCACCGCCGCCGCCCATGCCCGCATCAGCGGCTACATCGAGCAAGGCATCAAGGAAGGCGCGACCCTGCTGGCCGACGGCCGTGGTTTTGACGGCAGCAAGGCCGGCGACGGCTGTGGCGAAGGCTTCTGGCTGGGCGGCACGCTGTTCGACAACGTTACGCCCGACATGAAGATCTACAAGGAAGAAATCTTCGGCCCGGTGCTGGGCTGCATGCGCGTGCCCGACTTCGGCACGGCCGTGC
Source organism: Rhodoferax sp. GW821-FHT07F03 (assembly GCF_059418745.1). Classification (NCBI taxonomy): domain Bacteria; kingdom Pseudomonadati; phylum Pseudomonadota; class Betaproteobacteria; order Burkholderiales; family Comamonadaceae; genus Rhodoferax; species Rhodoferax sp. GW821-FHT07F03. The sequence continues at coordinate 315,195 of NZ_JBWKQM010000003.1, read as the reverse complement.
AACTCATCAACGACCACGAGTTCGGCAACGGCGTGGCCTGCTTCACCCGCGACGGCAACGTGGCCCGCGAGTTCGCCCGCCGCATCCAGGTCGGCATGGTCGGCATCAACGTGCCCATCCCCGTGCCCATGGCCTGGCACGGCTTCGGTGGCTGGAAGAAGAGCTTGTTCGGCGATATGCACGCCTACGGCGAAGAAGGCGTGCGCTTCTACACCAAGCAAAAATCCATCATGCAACGCTGGCCCGAAAGCATTGCCAAGGGCGCTGAGTTTGTGATGCCTACGGCGAAGTAAGAGCCGACTTGCAAGGCGCGCTTTCTGCGGGTCTTGCTATCGTAAAAGTAGCTGCTTGCGCAGGATTTATCTGCGCTGGCAGCTATTTTTGTTTGTGGGTGGGTGGGTGTTTGTGGGCATCCCCGGCCGGGGGATCGCATGGACGCCAAGAGCACTCCGTGCAATGTCAATCAGCGCAAGACGCTACAAAAAATAAAGCACACTTCACTTCCACTTTTGAAGAAAGAGACGCTGGCACAGTGGGCGCAACACAACGGGGCCCAACCATAGTGGTCCAGCGCTTTCGCCTGCTGCTTTTGCTGGAACTCGTATGAACACTGATCGCCTGCAGCCTCCCCGAAAATCCAAGACGGGACCTCGTTCAAGACATATTGCCTTACCCATGCAAGGCCCAATAAGGACGTTGGCCCGCATCACGGTAGCAATTCTCGCGAGCCATTTTTTATTCAGCGCAGCGATCGCCGCTGGACACCTCTGCCAGCCGTCCGAAGCACTTCAGGTTGACTACCTCAGGAAGCTTCCTCAAAGCATTCAGTCGAACCTCAGCACGACGGGCATCGCTGATCGGGGACAACCGTTCAACAAGACCGACGTCGTTCACGAAGAACTACCTATGCGTCGCTTTGGTCTTGCTGCGGCATCGACAAATTGCATCCTTATAGCCATCGAACGCGGAGGTCGAGGCTACTTCGTCGAAATCTTGGCCTTCGAGCCTGATCCAAATGGACTCTGGCGCCCATCGGCATCCGCCACTACCGCCCTTCTTCCCCAATCTTTGGCCGAATTGCTCTCACTCACATCACGCTAGCCAGCAACCGAGAGCCAGCCTTGCGCTCGTCTCTCAACTCAAACTTCAGGGGCTCCTACCCCTCCATCCGCAGCCCCTTGGGCAGCGGAAACTTCACCGTCTCTTCAATCCCATCCATCTTACGCACAGCCACCGCCCCCAGCGCGCGGATGCGGTCGATGACCTGCTGCACCAGCACCTCGGGGGCAGAAGCGCCGGCAGTCAGGCCGACGCGGGCCTTGCCTTCGAACCAGGAGGATTGCAGCTCTTCGGCGCTGTCCACCATGTAGGCGGGTGTGCCCAGCTTCTCGGCCAGCTCGCGCAGGCGGTTGCTGTTGGAGCTGGTGGGGCTACCGACCACGATCACGATGTCCACCTGCGGACTCATGATCTTGATGGCGTCTTGGCGGTTCTGCGTGGCGTAGCAGATGTCTTGCTGCTTGGGCTCACGGATCAGCGGGAAGCGGGCCTTGACGGCAGCGGCGATCTCGGCCGCGTCGTCCACACTCAGCGTGGTCTGCGTGACCACCGCTAACTTGGTGGTCTGGCTGGGCTGGACCTTGGCTACGTCGGCCACGTCTTCCACCAGATGGATGCCGCTGTCGAGCTGGCCCATGGTGCCCTCGACCTCGGGGTGGCCCTTGTGGCCGATCATGATGAACTCATAGCCTTCTTTGGCCAGCTTGGCCACTTCAACGTGGACCTTGGTCACCAGCGGGCAGGTGGCGTCAAATATCTGGAAGCCGCGAGCCTTGGCCTCGCGCTGCACGGCCTGGCTCACTCCGTGGGCCGAAAACACCAGGGTGGCGCCGGGCGGCACGTCGTCCAGCTCTTCGATGAAGATGGCGCCGCGCGACTTCAGGTCGTTCACCACATAGGTGTTGTGGACGATCTCGTGGCGCACGTAGATGGGGCTGCCGAACTTGGCCAGCGCGCGGTCCACGATCTCGATGGCGCGGTCCACACCCGCGCAAAATCCACGCGGTTCAGCCAGGATGATTTCTTCTGCGGAGCTCATAGCACCCCAATCAGTTGTACTTCGAAGGTCACAGGCTGGCCGGCCAGCGGGTGGTTGAAGTCGAACAGCACGGCGTCCGGGCTGTCGGCATTGCCGACCTGCTGCACCGCGCCGGCGTAATGCCCCAGGCCGTCCGGCGTGGGGAACTGCACCACATCACCCACGTGGTACTGCTCCAGCGGGTCGCCCATCTGGTTCAGCAGCTTGCGCGCCACCCACTGCTGCATATCGGCCTTGCGCTCGCCGAAAGCCTCGCCTGCGGGGATGCTGAACGCGGTGCGCGTGCCCTCGGGCAGGCCCAGCAGCCGCTGCTCGACCGCAGGCGACAGCTGGCCGGTGCCCAGCGACAAGGTGGCAGGCTTGTCGTTGAAGGTATTGATGATGTCGCCCGTGGGGCCGCCCAGGCGGTAATGCAGGGTCAAAAAGGAACCGGGCTGAACCACGGGCAGAGAAGTAGAAGGCATAGGAGTCTCGGTAAACTGGGCTCTATTGTAAAAGTCTGCCATGCCGCTCAAAGATCTACCCCCCGATGCCCGTCCGAGAGAGAAGCTTTTGGCACGCGGCCCCGCAGCCCTGAGCGACGCCGAGCTGCTGGCCTTGCTGCTGCGCACCGGCATCCAGGGCAAGGGAGTTTTGCAGATGGCGCACGAGCTGCTGCAGATTGCCAGCCCAGGCAGCATGGGTTTTGGCGGTATTGCCGGCCTGCTGAACGCGACCACCGATGACCTGAAACGCGTCAAGGGCCTGGGCCCGGCCAAGCGCGCCGAAATCAGCGCCGTGCTGGAGCTGGCGCGCCGTGCCATGGCCCAGCGGCTGCAAGAAAGGCCAGCTTTCAGCGACCCGGGCGCCGTGAAGCACTATCTGCAGCTGCACCTGGCGGCCAAGGGGCACGAGGTGTTTGCCGTGCTGTTTCTGGACGCACAAAACCGCCTGCTGGCGCTGGAGGAGCTGTTCCGTGGCACGTTAACGCAGACCAGCGTCTACCCGCGCGAGGTGGTGGTGCGCGCCCTGCACCACCAGGCCGCCGCCGTGGTGCTGGCGCACAACCACCCCAGCGGCTCGGTCCAGCCCTCGCGCGCCGACGAGGCGCTGACGCAGACTTTGCGCGCCGCGCTGGCCCTGGTGGACGTGCGGGTGCTGGACCACATCATTGTGGCGCCGGGCGAGGCCCTGTCCATGGCCGAAAAAGGGTTGCTGTAATGAAGATCAGTTCGCTGCAGGACCTGAAGAAGATCCAGAAAGCCATTGCCGACGCGGCCGCGCTGCAAGCCGCGCAAAAGGCTGCCGAGCTGGAGGCCCAGCGCCGCAAAGCCGCCCAGAAGAATCTGTTTGTGAATGCCGCAGGTGCGGTGCACCGCTTGCCGGAGCAGCGCAAGGCACTATTGAAAAAAGAGCAGCCACCACCGTTGGCAATCCAGCTGCAGCGCGACGAGCAAGCGGTGCTGGTGGAGGCCATCAGCGACGGTTTTGATGCCAGCAACCTGCTGGAAACCGACGACACGCTGAGCTACCGCCGCCCCGGCATCGGCATCGACGTGCTGCAGCGCCTGCGCAAGGGTGAGTGGGCCATCCAGCGCCAGCTGGACCTGCACGGCCTACGCAGCGACGAAGCGCGCGACACCCTCAGCGGCTTCATCCGCGAGGCCTACAAACAGGGCATACGCTGCGTGCGCGTGGTGCACGGCAAAGGATTGAGCTCGCCGGGCAAAACACCGGTGCTGAAGGCCAAGGTGCGCAACTGGCTGGTGCAGAAGAACGAGGTGCTGGCCTTTGTGCAGGCCCGCCCCATGGAAGGCGGCGCCGGCGCGCTGGTAGTGCTGCTGCAGCCCAGCCGTATTGGCCCGGCCTAAAGAACCTATTTGCAATCTGCGATTTATAAAAAACAAGCCGCCGGCGCAGAATTTACCAGCGCTAGCAGCTATTTAAACCATAGCAAACTCAGACCGAAATACCCACTGCCAGCGAGGCCGCGTAGCCGGCGCTGACGCTGCCGGTCACGGTGGCCATTTCGGTGGAGGTGCCGTCGCTGAACACGTTGTCGCTGGCAAAGCTGATAGCTGCCAGATTGGTAACGCTGGCCGAATAACCAGTAGTAGCGTAGACCGTGCTACATATGTCGCGCGGCAAAGCAATCTGCGAGGTCAGCACCTGGTCACTGACCGGCGTGGTGATGGCGGCCGACAGGCTGGAATACACCTCGAAATGGATGTGCGGCATGCGCCCGGAGTAGCAGGCGGGAAAGATGGTGGTGAAGGTCACGCTGCCGTTGCTGTCCGTAACCTGCAAGCCGCGCAGATAGTTTTCACCCGTTACGCCACTGGAATACAGCGAGTAGAGGCCGTCGCGGTTGCAATGCCACAGATAAACGGCATAACCCGCCAGTGCAGCGCAACTGGAATTGGTATTGCTCAATGTCAGCGTCACTGTCAGCGGAATGCCTGCTGCGGTGGTGGTAGAGCTGCCAAAGCTGGAGCGGATGTCGCTGCGATTGATACCGGACTGCGTCAGCACATTGACCGTACCGCTGCTATTGCTGTTGGAACCATCGGCCGGGTAGGGGCCGTTGGTCTCGCTCACGGTATTCGTGCAGCTGCCGGTTGTTGTTGTCGTCGTTGTGGTGGTGGTCGTTGTGGTCGACGTCGTCGAGCCCGTGCTGCTACTGTCCGACGAGGCCGTGCTGCTGGAGCCGCCACCGCCGCCGCAGCCGGGCAAACCCAGCAGGCCCAGGGGCGCCACGCTGCCCACGCCCAGCCAGCGCAGGGTACGGCGGCGCTCGGCCAGCATCTTGTCGAGTACGGCGAGATCCTGGGCCAGGCCGTGGAGGTGTTCTTCATGCATGGGTATTGCTCCTGTAATGGGTGGTTATGGGGGGGGCGGAGGGGTCTGTCCAGCCAGCTGCACCGAACGCAGGCGCAGCGTCTTGTCGGAAGCCAGCAGGGCTTCCACGTCCACTTGCCGCCCCACCAAGGTGGCAGGGCTTTGGGAGAAATAAGTATTGCTGTCCCAGGTGGCGGTTACGCTGCCTTCGTTGGTCTGCAGTACCAGGCTGTTGCTGGAAGTTTGCACGCTGGTCACCTGGCCCCGGGTGTCGATCACCGCGTCGGCGGCCAGCGTGCTGCTGCAAGTCACCTTGCTGGCGGTCAACGCCTGGCCGGGGGCCTGCAGTCGGGCTTCCACATATACCGTGGCCTGGCTGCTCTGGGACACGCTGCGGCAGCTGTCATCGATCACCGCGGCAGCGGCCTGCACACTGACACCGCGCAGGCTGAACTGCACCGTGCTGGCGGTCCAGTCTATGCCGCTGGTCACGCCTGACAGCACGGTGACCGCGCCCTGGTCGCCATTGCCGCCCGAGCCGGTGCGCAGGCTGATCGAAGTAGCGACCAGGCGGGAGCCCACACGCGTGGCATCCACACTGACGAACTGGCCCTGGGCCAGCGCCGCCTCGTCCTGCGACATGCTGGACGACAGATACACCAGCGCCCCCTGCACCACCACGGTATGGGCTGTGGCGTTGTATTCGGTGGCCAGGCCGCTCAGGCGCAGCGACTGGCCGCTGGCCAGGTCCTGCTCGTTGCTTTCCAGGCGCAGCACGCGGACGGCAGGCACGGGCACCGTGGCCAGGTCCGTGGCATTGGCCCAGACCTGCACCACCTGGCCGTTGGCCAGGTTGTCGGGCAGGCTGCTGGAATGCACCAGGGTGCCGGTGGCGCTGTTCAGGCGGAAGCTGCTGCCCGACAAGGCCTGCACCACGCCGCCCAGCTGCACCACGCTGGGCGCGCTGGACTGCTTGGCAATACGGGTCGCCACCAGCACATAGCTGGCGCTGCTGCTGTCCCAGACCCAGCAGCCGTAAACATCCACCGTGTCGCCCACGGCGACGTCGGTAGACGCGCTGTAGCCATCGAGCACGGTAATGCTGCTGCGGGTGGCGTCGCTGCTGGTGCTGACCAGGCGCACGGTCTGGCCCAGCACCTGCAGACGGCCATTGCTGTCCGGCAGGCTGGTGACGCTGCCCAGCAGCTGCGACACGATCTCGATGCTGACAGCCGCGTTGCTGCCCTGGTATTGCAGCCGCACCCGCTGGCCCAGCTCGGCCGTGGTATTGACCAGGGCACCGCTGGCGTCGCGGCGCTGCACGGTGGCGCTGGTGTCGCTGTATTCCACGCCGTCCACGATCACGCTGCCAAAGCCGCTGACCGTGCCGCCGGCCTCACCGGTGCCACCGCTGCCCACACCGGCCACCGTGCCGCCGCCGCAGCTCTCCAGCAGCAGCGCCAGCAGCATGACGGCCAGACTGGCCAAAATGGCGGCCAACCAACCCTGCCACTCCCGACTAGCGCCAGCAAAGCGGGCGGCGCCGTCGTTTGGATCCATCTGGATGCTGGTATCTGCTTTAGCCATGGTCGGGTGCGTCCTGCGGGCTGTTGTTCTTCGGGGGTGGGGGGGGCACAGGTGCCATGGGTGCGGTCAGGCAGAACATGCCCAACCGGATGCGCTGGTTACCGCCAGCGGGTTCGTCTTGTTCGCACAAAGGCACAGCCGCCTTGACCATGGCGGCCAGCACGTCGCGCCACAGGCTGTTGGCTAGTTGCTCCAGTTGCTGTACCGACTGCGGACTGAGCCCGTCGGCAAACACGCTTTGCTCCAGAAAAGTCTTGCCGTCGCCCGCGCTGAGGTTGTGCACGCCAGCTTCGATATGGTCGGCCACGCTGCCGGCCAGCAGGCGGCGTGCCTCTTCCAGCGAGGTATTGGGTACAAAGGCCTGGCGCCGCAGGCATACCTGGCCATCGGATTCTTCGACCACGTCCAGGCGTACCAGCTCCAGCAGCACGGAGCGCGGGTGGATGTCTTTGGATACGGAACGGGCCAGGCTTTCAAACGAGGCCAGGGCACCGGCAAACGGCAGCACGTCGGGCAGGTCGGAGGCCAGCCAGCGCGTCATCACCTGGCTGGCAGGCGTGGGCTTGCCCAGGCGGGCCCGCACATCGGCGGCGCGCTCGGTATGCGCGGCGGCCCGCACGTCCTTGCGGTGCAGGCCAGACAGCAGGCTGACCGCCGAGTCCGTCTGCTTGCCGCCGATGCGTGTCAGCTCGGTGCGCGCAGCCTCCAGGAACACCGGCTTCAGCGCGGCGGTCAGATCGGTATAACCGACCCCGGAACGCAGCAGCCACACGACCAACGGCTGCAGCATGGCGAGCACCTGTTCCAGCACGGGCTGGCCTGGCGTGGGTGGTGGAAGTTCTGACATGGCTGTATTGTAAATGGGAAATTTACCCACAACAAACAAAAACCACGCTTGCCGCGGTTCGGCGCGGTATTTACTATGAATATCATAGCTACCAGCGCAGATTCTATCTGCGCCAGCAGCCTAAAAGACTGAGTATTTACACACTGGACATCATGCGTCCAAACCCAGGTAGTCCGCCAGTATCAGCGCCGCATCGTCGGTAAACAGGCCTTGCGCCAGTTGCTCGGCCAACACTGTGGGGGGCAGCAGGGCGAAGCCTTGCACCTCACCGTCCTGGTTGGCCGGGGCCACGCCCTCGGCCAGGTTGCAGGCGTACCAGTGGATGTGCTCCACCACATAGCCGGCGCCGCCGCTGTCGGTGCTGGGGCGGCGGGTGGTGAGACGACCGCCAGGGCGCAGGTCCAGCATATGCGGCGGGCGCAGGCCGGCCTCTTCCCAGGTTTCGCGCTCCAGCGCGGTGGGGATGGAATCCGCCGCCGACACCATGCCGCCAACCAGGGTGTCCCAGCGGCCGGGGTCATTGGGTTTGCTGTCCGAACGCTGCTGCACCCAGACCCGGCCGTCCGGCGCGGCGCCCACCAGGTGCACGGCGCAGGTGGTGATGCCCAGGGCGCGCACCACGCCACGCTCCACCGTGGCCACGACACGACCGTCGGCATCGGGCACGGCAAGTTGCTCGTCGCGCCAGACATGGGCCAGGCCGGCCTCACGCAGCACATGGGCCAGGTGCGCCAGGCTGTGCGTGGGCTCACCCTGCAGCTGCCAACCCAGCTGGCCGTATTGCTCTACTTTCAGGAGCACCTTGCGCAGGTAGGGTATGCGCTGCAGGCCGATTTTTGCCATGAACTCCGGCTCCACCGAGCCGATCTGTACCGCACCAGCCCACAGGGGCCAGCGCGGCCGCGCGGGCGGCTGGTCGGCCTCGGCGCGCAAGGTCTTCAACCAGTTCATAAGGTGAGGATGGTGCAGCCGGTGGTCTTGCGTGCCTCCAGGTCACGGTGGGCTTGCTGTACCTGGTCCAGGGGGTAGCGCTGGCCAATGTGGATATGCACCTGGCCGCTTTGCACCACGGCAAATAAGTCATCGGCCATGGCCTGGGTGCTTTCGCGGGTGGCCATGTGGGTGAACAGCGTGGCACGGGTCAGGTACAGCGAGCCCTTGGCGCCCAGTATGCCGGGCGCAAAAGGTGCCACCGGGCCGGACGCATTGCCGAACGATGCCAGCAGGCCGAAGGGGCGCAGGCAGTCCAGCGATTTATCAAACGTGTCTTTGCCCACCGAGTCGTAGACCACCTTGACGCCTTGGCCGCCAGTGATCTCCTTGACCCGCGCAGCAAAGTCTTCTGCTGCGTAATTGATAGCATATGCCGCACCATTGGCAAGCGCCAACGCACATTTTTCTGCGGAACCTGCGGTGCCGATGAGCTGCAGGCCCATCGCCTTGGCCCACTGGCAGGCGATCAGGCCGACCCCGCCGGCAGCTGCGTGGAACAGCACGAAGTCGCCCGCCTGCAGGCCGCCCTGGGGCTGGGTCTTTTTCAGCAGGTACTGCGCCGTGAGGCCCTTGAGCATCATGGCCGCGCCGGTCTCGAAGGAGATGGCGTCGGGCAGCTTGCAGACGCAGGTAGCCGGCATGACGCGGCGCTCGCAGTAGCTGCCGGGCGGGTTGCTGGCGTAGGCTGCGCGGTCGCCTACTTGCAGGTGGGTGACGCCCTGCCCTACGGCCTCGACCACGCCGGCGGCCTCCATGCCCAGCTGCACCGGCAAGCTCTGTGGGTACAGGCCGCTGCGCTGGTAGACGTCGATGAAGTTCAGGCCGATGGCGTGGTGGCGGATACGGATCTGGCCGGGACCGGGCTCGCCCACGGGGATGGTGACCAGCTCCAGTTGTTCGGGCCCGCCATGCTGGCGGATTTGTACGGACAGGCTGCTAACAGACATAAAACACATTCCTCCAAAGGGTATGCCGCATGGTGCCATGAAAGCTTAGGTACAGTGCGCGCCATGCAACAAGGCCTGACGCTCCGTACCGCTCTTCTCCTGACCCTGGCCCCCCTGTTATGGGCCGGCAATGCCGTCGTGGGCCGCATGGTGCACACCTTGGTGCCGCCCATCACGCTGAACTTCATCCGCTGGGTGCTGGCCTTTGCCATCCTGCTGCCCATGGCCGGCTGGGTGCTGCGGCGCGACAGCGGGCTGTGGCCACACTGGCGGCGGTTTGCGTTGCTGGGTCTGCTGGGCGTGGGCCTGTACAACGCGCTGCAGTACATGGCGCTGCAGACCTCCACACCCATCAACGTGACCCTGGTGGGCGCCAGCCTGCCCATGTGCATGCTGGCCGTCGGGGCCCTGTTTTTTGGCGCCCGCGTGACACGCAGGCAGGTGCTGGGCGCGCTGCTGTCGCTGGCCGGCGTGCTGCTGGTGCTGTGCCGGGGCGAATGGCAGCAGTTGCTGGCACTGCGCCTGGTGGCGGGCGACATTTTCATGCTGCTGGCCACCGTGTCCTGGTCGTTCTACAGCTGGCAACTCAGCCTGCCCAAAGACCCACCGGCCATACGCGCCGACTGGGCGGCGTTTTTGCTGGCACAGATCAGCTTCGGCCTGGTGTGGTCGGGCGCCATGACGGCAATGGAATGGGGTGTGGGCGCGGCCCCGGTGCAATGGGGCTGGCCGCTGGCCGCCGCCTTGGCCTATGTGGCGGTGGGCCCGGCGGTGCTGGCCTACCGCTGCTGGGGCGCCGGGCTGCAGCGGGTGGGACCGAATGTGGCGGGCTTCTTCATCAATCTCACGCCGCTGTTTGCGACCCTGCTGTCGGCAGCCTTTCTGGGCGAGTGGCCGCATCTGTACCACGGGCTGGCGTTTGCGCTGATCGTGGGCGGTATCGTGGTGTCGTCGCGCCGTTGAACCATCGCAGAAAGGACGCTCAGGTCTTCCAGAGGTTGCCGGCGAAGCGGCTGCCAAAGCGCAGCTTGCTGCGGTCCCAGGGGGTGAAGCGGGGGATCTGGAACGGGTCGGTGCCCGTACGGGCCGCACCCCAGGTGGTAGACACGGCGGCGTCAAAGCCCAGTTCACGCACGATGTCCACGCTCTCGGGAATGTAGTCGGTGCCAGGTTTGCCATTCGGGTAGGCAAACAGGCCCACGCGCTCCCCCAGCAAGTCCTGCAAAAACGCCCGGCTCTCGCCAATCTCGGCGCGCGCTGCATCGGCGCCCAGCTTGGCCAGAATGGGATGGGTGCGGGTGTGGGCGCCGATCTGCATGCCGGCCTGGCGCAGCTCACGCACCTGCTGCGAGGTCATCATGAGGTCGTCGGGCGGGCATACCCCGGCGCAGGTAGCGATCTGCTCGGTCAAGGTCTTGCGTTGGGCCAGCGGCAGGTATTTGATCTGGCCAATGATGGCCTGTATGGCCTCGCGCTTTTGCAACGGGCTGCCTATGGTGTACTGGCCTAGATAGCCACTGCCGTCAGGCTTGGCCAGGGACGACAAATCCAGCTGTGCCTGGGTACACAGGCGCACGGATTCGATCACGGTGTCGTTCCACATGCGGCCGCCATCCAGGAAGTCGGTGGCAATGAAGAAGGTGGCCTGCAGGCCGTGGCGCGCCAGGATGGGCTGGGCCACGGTGCGGTTGTCGGCATAGCCGTCGTCAAAAGTGATGACCACGGCCCGCTCGGGCAGGCTGCGGCTTTGCAACTGCTGGGCCGCCACATCCAGCGGCAGCACATTGCACCAGGATTTCATCCATTGGCAGATGGCATCAAAGGCCACGGCATCCACCTCGCCCGGAAAGATCGGGTCGGGCTCGGGCAGCACACGGTGGAAGATCAGCACCGACAGGCGGCCCCGCTCACCTGCGGGGGAAAGGTGTTTCAGTACCGTTTTAAACATGGATCACTTGGGTTTGACCAGCCGGGCCATGCCGGGGATGTTCTTCCAGCCCGGCACATAGGCCGGCTCGCGCAGCCAGCCCTTGGTTTGCACCCAGACCCGGGTCAGCACCACCAGCACCATCACGTTGTAAGGCAGGTCGAAATAGGCCAGGCTCAAGAAGGCCCCGCCCACGGCATAACCCAGCAAGCAGACCTGGCACATGGCACCCAGGTCCACGCACCAGGCCGCCTCGGGAATCTTGGTGCAATGGGTACGCAGCCAGCCGGCCGCACGCCAGGTCATCACCCAGACGGTCAGGAACATGAACAGACCGACGAATCCGTGGTTGCCCAGCACCTGAAAGTAAATACTGTGGGCCGCATGGACGGCCTCCGGGTAAGGGGAATACTGCGCAAACAACTCAGGCCGGGCCGCATCAAAACCCACCCCCGTGGGATAGTGGAAAGCGATGTTCCAGGCATTCCACCAGGCAGAAATGCGGCCCATGGAAGATTCATCCTGCTCGTATTCGCCAATGGTGGACATGCGGCCCATCCATTCGCTGGGCATGAAGGCAATCAACAAGGGCGCTGCCAGCCCCAGCACCATGCCCACCACGAGTTTGTTCTTGCCGTTCCACCACATGAATGCAGCCATGGCACTGATGGCCAACAAGGCCCCCCGCGAATAGCTGCCGACGGCCGCCACGGCGCACAGCAATGACATGCCCGTCATGGCATGGCGGCCCCAGCGCGAATTGAGCTGCAGCTGCAAAAAACGCAGCAACGGGATGGCCATCACCAGGGACAGAGCGAACTCATTGTTGTCTTCGATGAAGGAGCCCGGTGGCCCCCACACCCGAAAGTTGCCCCCTGTCAGCAAGGTGAACAAGCCACCCTTGGCGCCCAACAGGGCCAGCGAGCCCGCGCACACCCAGGCCAGGGCCAGAATATGCTTCTTGCTGTGCAGCAGAACCAGCGCGACCAGGATCATCAGGTCCACCTTCATGACCTTGTTCCATTGCCAGTAGTCGCCTGATGGGTCCAGGCCCAGCACGGTCGAGAGAGATATCCAGACCATGAACAACAAGAACACCACCACGACCGGCGCCTTGAATGGCGAAGCTCGATCCCGCGTCACCAGCAGGCCCAGCACCGTAGCGCAAAAAGCCACCATGGCGACCGGCGCATCGTAGGCAAAACCATAGGTGTAGCGGTGCGGATTCATGATGCTCAGCCATGTCCACAACATCACGCCTATCCATGCCTGGCGCACAGCCGCGATGGCGCCCAGCAGCACCAGACCCACAATCAATATGTCACGCATGCTGGTCTCCTGTGGCCTTAAGCGGCGTGGCTCACGATGTAGCGGAATTTGCCGGATTTTTCAGCGGGGATGGCGTCCACCAGGTCTACCTGCACCTCCACCCCTGCTCCTAGGCGGCGCTTGAAACCATCAACGATCTGCGCCGGAGCACCCGGCAGAAAACCTGGCCCAGCCACCAGCAGTACCCGGGTTTTTTCGCGCGACTCCTGCACCACCTTGAACGACTGGACGCCCGCGAGGTCGCGCAAAATATAGATCAGCGAAAGGCCATGCATCACAGTGCCGTCAGCGGCAATCACGAAGTCGGTGCTGCGCCCCTGGATCTCTTTCAACAAAGGCAGACCGCGGCCACAGCTGCAAGTGGCGGTGTCGAGCACGCCGATATCACCCGTGCGGTAGCGTATGAACGGGAAGTCCTGGGTCGCCAAATGGGTCACCACGATTTCACCTGCCACGCCGGGTGGCTGCACCTCACCAGCTTCGTTGATGATTTCCACCACCAGATCTTCGGTCGTGATGTGCATGCCGCCAGCCGGGCATTCATGGGCAATGAAACCCGCATCCCGACCACCATAGCCGTTCGCCACGGGGCAGGCAAAAGTCTGGCTGATGGTGGCGCGTTGGTCATCGTACAAACGCTCCGAGGTCACGAATGCCACCTTGATGCCCAAGTCATCCATGGCGATACCGCGCTTTTGCGCATGGCGGGCAATCAAGGTCAGCGCCGACGGGTAACCAAACAGCATTCTGGGCCGCGTGCTTCGGATGGTCGCAATGAAGCCGTCAAGCTTGGTCTCCGACATTTCAAATGCGGGCAGCAACTGGGTCCGCATCAAGGTATCGCGCACCAGCTTCAATCGGTCCTGCGTGCCCAGCTCAATCGGCGAACCCCACACCACGATTTCTGGATCGCCAATATCCACGCCCCACCAACGGGTCGCTCGCCACTTGGCGGCTACATCATGGCTTACGCGCTTGGTACCAATGAAAAACACCAAAGGCTCACCTGACGAGCCTCCGGTATTGAAACGGGTCAAGCCCTGGGCATCCACATGTCTGAGCGCATCGGTGTTGGCCTTGATGCTGGCTTTGGTAAGGAACGGTAATCCGGCAAGGTCTTTGACGGACGAAACCTTGGCCGGATCAAACCCGGTCGCCGCAAACAAGTCACGGTAGTAAGGCACGTTGACTGCAACCTCGGCCAGGAACGCACGCAATCTCTGCACCTGGTAATCCGCCAGCTGTGCAGAAGACCACCATTGGGCATCCTCCATATGGCGGTGCACGGCAACGGTGGTGTGCTTTTTAAGCCGCTCTTGCAGCGGGAAAAGCACATTGGAGATCAGCTTTGTGTACAGATCCATTTTTTGAATATTGCCAGGCAACAAAAATTAGCGGGAAGCGCCTATGGCACTCTTGTATTGGGCCGCCAGCAGAGGGCCGACCTGGCTCCAGGTATAGCGCTGCACCCGGGCCAGACCAGCGGCATGCAGGCGCTCCCACAAGGGTGCCTCTTGCAGCAAGCGCAAACAGGCCTGTGCCATTGCGTCGGCATCTCCGGCGGGTACCAACAGCGCCGTTTCCCCGTCCTCCACCATGTAGGGGACTCCGCCCACGCGCGTACTGACCACAGGCACACCACTGGCCATCGCCTCCAACAGGGAGTTCGGCATGTTATCCGCAAGACTGGGATTCAACATGATATCGGCCTCGCGGTACAAGGCAGCCATGGCATCACGGTCCAAACGCCCCGTGAAATGCACAGCATCATCCAGGCCCAAATCGGTCACGAGTTGCCGCAGTTCGGCTTCCTGTGGCCCACTCCCGGCAATAGTCATGCGTGCTGCAGGCAAATGCGAGCGAACGCGATGAAATGCGCGTATCGCGGTAGCGTTGTCATACAAGGCTTCCAAATTTCGGGCTACCACCAGGTGCGCCGAGGCTCCCACGCGAGGGCCTCGCGAGTGAAAGCGTGCCAAATCAATGATGTTGGGCACGATCGTAGATGGCATATGAAAGCGGGCAAATATTTCTTGCAGAAAAGCCGAGGGTACGAGCAGCAGCGCAGTAGCGGCCATGGAGGTGCGAACCATGAACTGTGCGCTTTTCAGAAACTCCGCTGCTTCACCGCCCCGGTAGTTCACCACCACCGGCACACCACGCAGGCGCCCCACCCAGATCGCGGGAGCCGCAAACAAATGCCAGGACCAACCTGAATTTGCCATGATATGCAACACATCGCTACGACCCGCCGCACGCCACAAAGCCACGATATACGGAATCAACCGAAACAGCGCGCGGGCCCCAGGCAAACCTGCTGCCCACGCTGGACGGTACGGTGCATTGGTTTGAACCAGCGTGACCTCAGCCTGGTCTGAACGCAACAATTCAGCCAATTGCCGGGTTTGGTTGGCCATGCCGCCAGCGGGCGGCGGCAATGGTCCCACCAGCCCCACACGAATGCCAGCAAAGCTCATCCAGCCACGCGATCTGTTAGCGCAGCATAGGGGTCAGAATAATTCGCAATGCTCTTGGTCCAGTTACGCTCAGTCTCGACAAACTTGCGGCCAGCAGCACGCAGTTGCGCCCAACGCTCGGGCTCTTGCAACAACTTGACGATAGCTTCGGCCAATGATTCAACGCTGCCGGCTTTGAACAGAACGCCCGTGACACCATGGCGGATAAGCTCCTTATGCCCACCAACGTCGGATGCGACCAGCAAACGCCCCTGCGCCATGGCCTCCAAAGGCTTGAGAGGCGTTACCAGCTCGGTCAAGCGCATGGAATGGCGCGGATAGGCCAGCACATCCACAAGGTCGTAATAACGCTGTACTTCAGTGTGCGGCACGCGACCGGTAAATACGATCTTGTCTTGCAAACCAAGTGCCTGGGCCTGGGCTTTCAAGGCCGCATCCTGCGGACCACCACCCACCAGCAGCACGCGAACCTGGGGCATTTTCTCCAGAATTGCAGGCAAAGCCGACAGCAAAACATCCAGCCCCTCATAGGCGTAGAAAGAGCCAATGAAACCCACGATGGTGCAACCCGCAAGACCCAGCTTGGCCTTCAAGGCATCATCAGGAACGCCGCCCACGTCAAAGGCGTCGATATCGACCGCATTTGGAATGACGGTTACTTTGTTAGCCGCAATGCCCCGCGCCACAATGTCAGACCGCAGTCCTTCGCAGATGGTGAAGACATGGTTCGCCTGCTTGAGCGCCCGGGTTTCCAAGCTGCGCGTGAAGCGATAGCGCAAACTGCCCTCTTCCGTAGTACCGTGGTCCACGGCAGCATCCTCCCAGAAGGCACGTACCTCATACACCACCGGAATCCCCAAGCGCTTACCCACCCGCAATGCCGGCAAGGCATTCAGAACAGGAGAATGGGCATGCAAGATATCCGGCCGCACCTGCTCGGCAACCTCTTGCAAACGGCGCTCTACATGGCGCATCAATGCCAACTCACCCAAGCCAGGCAAACGCATGACACTGGATTCCGGTGTGGGCGTCCGATAAAAATGCCAGCCGTCCACCGTCTCCTCCGGGCCACTTTCGGCAGTGTGCTTTGGAGTCGTGAGATGAAAGGTTTCCCAGCCTAGCTTGCGCTGCTCCCGCAAAATGGACAGGGTTCGAAAGGTATAGCCGCTGTGCAGTGGGATGGAGTGGTCCAGTACATGCAATACGCGCGTCATACTGCCACGCCTTCAGCCTGTGCAGGCAGCGCAATATCACTCTGCATCACATTGCGCAAAAAGGCTTCAAACATCAACAGCGTCCACAAAGGGGCACTGTAATCACGGGCTCCAGAGTCATGTGCATTGACCAGATGCTCCAGATATTCCCGGTTAAACCAACCAGTCTCCGCCAAGCGAGGCCCCAGCACCGCATCACGAACGCGCTGGCGCAAAGGTCCCCGGAACCAACGGGCCAAGGGCACGGAGAAACCCATCTTGGGACGGTACAAAATATCGTCCGACAAACGCGGCTCCATCGCCTTTTTAAGCAAATACTTGCCCTCTTGCCCTTTGATCTTGAGAGAAGAGGGCAAAGTTGCCATCCACTCAACCAGTTCATGGTCCATCAAGGGTTCGCGCACCTCCAGCGAATGGGCCATGCTTGCACGATCCACCTTGGTGTTGATGTCACCCACCAAATAGGTTTTCAAATCCAAATACTGGATCAAGGCAAGAGGATCGTCGGTGTTCGCCTTTGCGGCGTGGTGATCAAACACCTCTTGGGCGTTGTAACCCGCAAGCTCACTCTTGAAGCGCGTACTGAACAATTGCTCACGCATCGGGTCACGCAGTATCGAGACTGAATGGAAATAGGCCTCTACCGAACTGCGAGAAAGGCCTTCAAACGTAGTTTTGGCCCGGAAGATGCGAGGTGCCCAATCCGCCTTGGGATACAAGCGCCCTAGTGTTTTGAATAAGGGTTGACGCAACGCCTGCGGCATGGAGGCGCGCATCTTTTCCTCCATCAAGTGCAAACGGTAACGCCGGTAACCACCAAAAGTCTCGTCCCCCCCGTCCCCCGACAACGCCACCGTCACATGCTTACGCGCCAACTCGCATACACGGTAGGTGGGAATGGCCGAGCTATCTGCAAATGGTTCGTCGTACAGACTGGCCAAGGTATCAATCAGATCGAAATCGTCGCTCTTCACCGTCTCTACACGATGGTTGGTCCGGTATCGGTCTGCCACGGTTTGCGCAAACGCTGACTCATTGAAAGCTGGATCATCAAAAGCGATGGAGCAGGTGTTGACTGGCTCGGCAGACAAATCAGCCATCTCCGCTACCACGGCGCTAGAGTCCACCCCCCCCGACAAGAATGCACCCAGCGGAACCTCGGCAATCATCCGCAAACGCACGGACTCTTTCAGCCTGACATCCAGCTCCGCACAAGCCTCTTCCGCACTGATCTTGCTATCCAGACTAAAACGCACGTCCCAGTACTGCTCGGGCTCTGCCAAAGCTTGCCCTCTGCGCAAAGTCAACGTATGCGCTGGTGAAAGCTTTTTTGCCTGACGGAAAATGGTCCGCGGCTCGGCAACATAGCCTAAAGCAAAATATTCTTCTACGGCCAGCGGATCCATATCGCGCTTGAGACCACCATGGGCCAACAATGACTTGAGCTCGGAGCCAAACAGCAATGTGCCGTCGTCCAAATGGGCGTAATACAGGGGCTTGACCGCCAAACGATCCCGCGCCATGAAAAATGTCTGCTGGTTACGATCCCACAAAGCAAACGCAAACATACCGCGGAAGCGCTTGACGCAATCTTTGCCCCAAGCCTCCCAGGCATGAACAATCACCTCGGTATCGCTACGCGTACGAAATACATGGCCCAGGGCCTGAAGCTCGGGAATAAGCTGCTGGTAGTTGTATATCTCGCCGTTGAAGACCACCACAACAGAACCATCTTCGTTGAAGAGGGGCTGCTGACCCGTAGCCAAGTCAATAATCGACAGACGCCTGTGCCCAAGACCCAAGCCGGGTTCCAGATAAAGATCACCCTCCACCGGTCCGCGATGGTGTTGCGATTCATTCATACGGTGAAGCACCGCGCGGTTGATATCTCGGCTGCCACGGGTATCAAAAATGCCAACGATTCCGCACATGGTATTTATTTTGTATTGAGAGGTGTTTGGACAGCAACCCTTGCCGCACCCAGGAGGCGATCGTACAAGCCTTGGTAGGTCGCAACCATGGCAGCCATGCTAAATTTTTCTTCGGCAAGCCGGCGCCCTGCTTGCCCCATACTCTTGGCCAACATAGGTGCCGTAGCAAGCTGCACCACACCGCGCGCCAGCGCCTCTGAATCACCAGAAGGCACGAGCAAACCGGTTTCCCCTTGCACAACCAAGTCAGCATTCCCGCCCACCTCCGTCGCAATCACAGGCAAACCGCTCGCCATCGCCTCCAAGATTGTGTTGGAAATACCCTCGGCTAGCGAAGGCAATACAAAACAATCCAGGCTGCGCATCAACTCCGCAATGTCCTGGCGCTCGCCAGGCAGCCAAGCAATATCGGATAAGCCGGCAGCATCCAAGACATCTTGACACTGCGAGCGCAACGGCCCGTCCCCCACCATAACCAGCCGCAAACGTGCTCTCAACTCTGGAGCGATTTCAATCGTTCGAACAAACGCTCTGGCCAAATTAAGCTGATCCTTTACCACCTGCATACGCCCGACAGTACCCACAATCCATTCACGTGGCTGCCGAAATGGAAAATCAACAGGTAAAGAATCCGAATTCGTCTCAAAAGGACGAAACTTGCCAGAATCAACGCCGTTGTATACCTGCGTGACACGTGAGCCAGAGATTTTGACTCTATCTATTAGATAGGCAGCCAAATCACGAGAAAGTGCCAAGTAGTGAGAAACGAATGGACTGTAAATTCGCCGAATCCATTGGTGCTTCTTACTCAAGCCCGCCAAATCTTCTTGATCACGACCATGCTCACCATGAACACGAACACGCACGCCTGCAAAAAATGCCGGAACCACCACTTCAAGGGCTGCCAAGTTCCGAGTGTGAACAATCGCCGGGCGTAAGGCTCGAAACAATTTGAATAAACGTGGATACAGCCAAATCGCATGCCCTGGTGTTTTATGCAAGGCAATAAATTCCACATCAGATCGCACAATACGGTAGCGAAAGTCGGTAACGTCCGTTAAAGCCAAAATAACATGGCGATAAATCGATACAGGCATTTTATTAATCAAATTAACAACGCCATTCTCTAGGCCACCTGTATCAAAGCGGTACATCACGTGTACCACAACTGGACGTGAATCAACTATAGACGCCACAACTTATAACCGGCAGCCTGTATAGCATCACCGTCAAAGGCCGCCTTAACGTCGATAAAGGCTCCACCCTTAACAAGTTTTTTGGAGAAATCCTCGACAGAAAGCGCTGCATACTCTTTGTGTGCAACTGCCGCAACAATAGCATCAGCACGGGGCAAATCATCCCACTTGGACAAATGCACACCATATTCATGCACAGCCTCCTCTACATCGGCTTGAGGATCTGTAACAAATATTTCAACACCGTAGGAGCGCAACTCTCTAATAATATCGATCACCTTAGAGTTTCGCAAATCACCACAATTTTCTTTAAATGTCAAACCCAAAATATTAACTTTAGCACCCTTAATATAACTACCAGAAGCAATCATATTTTTGATTGTTTGCTCAGCAATGAATTTCCCCATACTGTCATTGATGCGACGACCGGCCAAAATAACCTCTGGCTGGTACCCCAGCATGGCGGCCTTATGGGTTAAATAATAGGGATCCACACCAATACAATGCCCCCCCACTAACCCGGGACTAAACTTCAGAAAATTCCATTTGGTACCAGCGGCAGCCAAAACCTCCGAAGTATCGATGCCTATTTTGTCAAAAATAATAGCCAACTCATTCATCAGTGCGATATTCAAATCTCTCTGCGTATTTTCAATAACTTTCGCCGCCTCGGCAGCCTTAATAGACGATGCACGATGCACACCAGGCACAATAATAGTTTCATACAGCCGAGCAACTTTTTCAAGGGTTTCGGGTCCGTCGCCAGATACCACTTTTAAAATCTTAGTCAGCGTATGCTCTTTGTCACCGGGGTTAATTCGTTCAGGTGAATAACCCACAAAAAAATCTTGCTTCCACTTCATTCCCGATTCGCGCTCAAGCACAGGAATGCAAACCTCCTCTGTTGCACCGGGATAAACGGTCGATTCGTATACAACGATCGCACCTTTTTTCATGTTTCGGCCAACACTAGTACTGGAACCAATTAATGGTTTGAAATCCGGTATATGCGCGTCATCAACAGGTGTAGGCACTGCAACAACAATAATATCGGCCTCACCTAACATTTTAGGATCGGCGGTATATACCGCATGAGGAGATGCTCGCATTTCCTCATCAGACAGTTCCCGAGAAGGATCGATACCGCGATTACAAGACTCCACTTTAGGTAAAGATATATCAAATCCAATCGTTCGGAAATGCTTACCGAACTCAATGACTAATGGGAGCCCGACATAACCCAAACCAATTACAGCAACAACACTCATAAATCACTCCATTTATCAATATTAAATAAATACATCAATTATTTTTAATTTTGTAAAGAATAGACTTCAACCCAACATAATTATCCAAAAAAAATCCATTCAACACATCATCAGCATTGACATCTTCAACAATTCTTGTACTCAAGATAACTACAGCCGAACCATCCCCATGCCCTAAAATTTTTTGAAACGCACTATAAACTATCGCAATGTAATCATTATTCGTAACAAAACCATTAATCCAATAAAATTGCCAAACAGCAAGCCGCACCTCCCCCTCTGGAAAACCGACGCCTCGAAGTACTGTGGTACGTATTGGGATAGATTGCGAATCTATTTCAAGAGACTGTACGCTCGAGGCAACTTTTGACCAATGCGGATCTGCACTAGTTACCAGTACATTGTCCGAAGAAATCATCTTGTGGCCATAACTTTGCCCGACGTAGTATCCCAAAAAAGCATCAACAGTTTTACCGTTTTTTTCAAAACTTCTAGAAAAATTAAGTGCAGTATTTTTGTACGACGGCAAAAAATTAGAGTGAGTTTCCTGCCTGGATACCCAATTAAATTTAACATCCGAAAAGCTAGCCAAACCCTTTAAATTATATGGAGCAACATTATCTATAGCAGCCTTCAGCAAGAGGGGGCAGGTTAACAGAAAAATAACTGCAGCAAAAATACCAACGAATTCAACAAACATATTCGGTTGCAATCTCGTCGCAATTGCATTAGAACGCGGATAAAACTCAATAAATGCTTCCGACCATCGCGCCCCTACCCAAAACATTACTGCAATAACAAATCCAAAAAAAAGCCAACCATAAATAATGTGATCCACACCAGTAGCAATTTTATTCGCAGATAAATGCCCTAAAATGACAATAAGATACGCACGAATCCAATTCGCAAAAATAGGCACAGCAATGGATATCAAAAGAAAAATAAATCTTCGATAAATGGACCTATAGTTTAAATAAGCGAATAACGCACCAACGGTAACCGATGCAATTAAATATCGAATTCCACTGCATGCTTCCACGACTGACCAATTCCCAGAAGGAATAACAAATTGCAATCCCTCGCGATATACGGGAACACCACTAAATCGCAACGCAATCACAGTAAAGTCTGCCGTCCATTCCATCAATTGAGGAAAAAGAAACTCCCCCAATGGAACAGCAAAAAACAAAAAACAGAGTGGGAATAAGATAATTCTAAATATCGTGTAGCCGAACAATGCAGGAACAAGCAACACAATGGATGCCATCGCCATCAGTTGAGTTACAGAATTCACCGCAACTACATCACCCAAAACCCATGCAGTAATAACAAAAAATAATGGGATTAGAAACCAAAAATTAGGCCGGGGAACTTCAACAACAATGACTTTACGCTTCCGCCAAATTAACCACAAAGAAATTGGTGGCACAACAAAGCCGTGAGCAAATGTTTCGGAACGAGACCATATAGCTAGCATTCCAGAAAAGCTATTTTTAAAAACAATGAAGTCAATAAAAACAAGAAGCATCAACGAAATTAATGCATTTCGCCAAATCTGCGAAGAGTACATCTTGACGCTATTCATGGAGTAAATGAAAGGTTGGCTCATCAAGATACTGATCGATTTGGGATAAATGGGCCGTCCAACTATATTTTTCCTGAACCTTGCAACGAGCGGCCTCACCTACTGAATGAGAAAGATCCACGGAGTTCAATAATTTATTAATTTGATAAAAGAACTCATCAGAACTCTCCGCAGAAAGTAGATCCGTTTCTGACTCAACGGCCATACTATTAACACAGATTGTCGACGCAACAACAGGACAACCCATAGCCATCGCTTCTAAAATTTTATTTTGAATACCGCGTGCGATTCTTAAAGGTGCCACTACAACCGAAGCAAACTTCAAGTAAGGCCTAACGTCCGCAACCGTACCAGTCACTACCACAGAGTCCGATGCCAATGCCAAAACCTGGGTACTAGGGTTTCTGCCTACTATATAAAAGTATAGATTTTTACGTACACGCTGTAATTTAGGAAAAATTTCGTCAACAAACCAAACTACCGCATCAATGTTTGGCCAATAATCCATTGCACCAGTAAAGACCAAGAACCGAGAATCTGGCCCGAAACTCCCCACCTCAAATGGAGATGAACATGAAAAATCTGAAGAAAAATATTCCGAATCGACCCCGTTATTAATAGTTGAAATTTTATCAATACACTCAGGAGCTAGATCTTTAAAAAGCGAGGACTCATTATCGGTCACAAAAAAAGATTGTCTTGAGCGAGTAGCAACAAATCGCTCATACTGGAGTAATTTGGTAGCTTCGCGACGATAAACCAAAGACATTGGGAAAATATGCTTCAATGCATATTCAGACCATTTCAAAGAATCCACATCCACAAAATCTACCAATATATCTATATCACTTACATAATCCACATACTGAGACATCGCAGAAGAAAAAATTATTATCTTATCAATCTTCTTTTTTAAAAGAAGATCTCTAACCCACTCCCGAAGAGAGTTATTAAAATAATAACTCAATGTTAACGGTGAATTATGAAAAATCCCAAAGATACTTCTAAATTTAGATTTAAAAGAATTTATTTCCAAAAATAATGAATCGACACAAAATTTCTTAACCTCCGGAATATATGCCACATCAAGTGGGTCATCAATAAATGCTCCCAAATATATATTATGATGAAGCGACAGATATTTTAATAAATGAAAAGATCGAACCTTATCTCCTTTATTGGGAGGAAAAGGTATTCGATGCACAAGGTAAAGTATATTACTCAAGACATCAGCCCAAATTTCTAACAATAAATGGACCGATAAAATTAGCAGCACCGATAGGAAGCTTCCGCCAGGCAGCAATCAGTAAGCTGTATTTTGAATTCAATGGATTATTTTGTGGAACCGAGTCTCGATTCAGCAAGCGATACTCATAGGCCAACGGCGTAGCTTCAAAACCCCAATTCCTTTTAAAGGAAAATGAACCTGTACCTATCTTACTTCGACCAAAGTCAAATATCTTATTCCCACGCAAACAAGATCTACGCAACAACTCCCAATACTTGAAATCATTTGCCGCGAGATCTCGTGCCTTTTCATTATCACCCGCATAATAAGGCAAAACTTCATCTCGAAAATAAAAGCTAAAAACACTACTAACGGGATTGCCAGCGTCGTCTACCACCGTTAAGATTTCACAAGCCCCTTCAAACTGTTTGAGTAATGCATCAAAATATTTTTTTGACATAGGTGGTGTACCATGCCTATGAACATTATCTGCATATAAGCTAAAAAACCTATCTGACTTAGTATCAAGCTGACTAGTCAGATTATTCTTTATACCCTTTCTAACCATTGCCCGTTGCTTACGCGGAATTTCAAGTAGATTACCTTCGACATCAGGCAATATTTTCTTTCGAAAAGTAACATAGATATCCTGAGATGGCCAATCAGAATGGCGAGGATAGATATTTTTAAACTCTACGTAATCAACACCAATTTTTTGAGAAATCTTGTATGCCTCATCCTCCAGTAAAATAGCGGCATCAGCATTTTCAAAAGCCACTCCAGCATAAACGGCAAAAGGCAAGCTTGTTAAAGATTTTCCAAACAAAAAGCTATTTACATGCGCAAGGGGAAGCACCGCAACAATCAAATCATCGATTTCCGCATACAAGTAATATGTTTGATGCTGAAAAACGTCATTTATAATATTTTGCCATCCTGATCGATGGAAAAAAGTTGCGTTTTGACATCTTTCGACAAAAACATCCCACGCATTTTCAATAAACACATCGCCTCGAACAAGTTTTTTTATACTTATCGAAGGCGTAGAAATATCTATCATTTAATTTATTTTTTCAAAGACTTAGAAAAATTTTATCCATTCGACTCCAATCGAAATCAGACAATAATCGCTTCAATTTACCCTCTGTTTTTTCAAGATTTACATAATGCCTAAATTTCGACTTCCAGTCAGCCCCAGGAATACGAGGCTGCATGGCATCAATTTCCCAAGGGTGAAAGTAAAATATAGCCGGCATTTTCTCCCTTGAATTAACTCGATTCAACATCCAGTTAGATAGTGCATATGGAAACAATCTAAAATATCCGCCGCCGCTAGATGGAAAATTTTTATTCAAAAATCTTAATGTTGTAATTGGAATTTCCAATAAACCTTTTCTTGACTCATAAGGAAAACGTGGAGAATTCGGCATTCCATAATGATCATGTTGAATCGGATAAATGCTAGAACTATATTTGTAGCCTGCTTCCAACAGAGAATCAAACGCCCAGAGATTCGCTTCCCCAATTGAAAAACTGGGCGCTCTGTAGCCACGAACTTCAACACCACCGATATCTTCTAAAATATTTTTAGACAAAACAATATCAGACAAGAACTTCGAAGCAGTTAGATCACTAACGCGTTCATGGCCATATCCGTGGCTAGCTAATTCATGACCTTGATCGACTATAAGTCGAACCATATTGGGATAACGTTCGGCAATCCAGCCCAACGTGAAGAACGTAGCCTTAACATTGCGAACATCAAGTAAGGTCAGTATGGAGTCGATATTCTTTTCCACCCTACAATCCAAACTATCCCAACTCGAACGTGAAATATAAGGAGCAAAAGCAGAAACTTGAAAATAGTCCTCCACATCGATGGTCAATGCATTAAAGATCTTTTTTTCAGCCATAGATCAATTCAATTTTGAGGAAATGAAGATATCCAAGTCCATAAATCTGCAGCAATTCTCTCAGCGGCATGCCCATCCCACAATTCAGGCATTCTCCCTTTTTTACCATTGCCAGCAAGCACCTGATTAACACAGTTCATAATGGCATCGTGATCAGTGCCAACCAGCGTATTGGTTCCCTGTTCAATAGTAATCGGGCGCTCAGTATTCTCACGTAAGGTTATGCAGGGAACACCCAGGGCGGTGGTTTCCTCCTGCAAACCGCCGGAATCTGTCAGAACTAATGCAGCATTGCTCATTAGGCCAATCATTTCCAAGTAACCTTGCGGTGGCAATAAAACAATCTTGTTGGTATCAATTGCACGCAGCAAATCAAATTTCTCAAGATTTCCACGAGTTCGTGGATGCAACGCAAAAATCAAGGGCAATTTTTTAGAGATCAAAGATAAATCGTCAACTAATTTAGATAAAGTCTCCTTCTCGTCAACATTGGACGGGCGGTGCAGTGTAACTACGCCATAACCATTTTTACCGCTCAAAATATCGGGAGAAATGCCATAAGAACTCAAAGTATCAGATGCGCTTCGGGCAATTTTTTGACTGAACTTAAGAGTATCAATCATTACATTGCCAACAAAACAAATACGAGCAGAGGGTATGCCTTCTAAATGTAAATTTCCTTCCGCGTTGCGTTCAGTTGTATACAACTTATCCGCTATCTGATCGGTCAAGATACGATTAATCTCCTCAGGCATTGAGCGATCGTGGCTCCTCAAACCAGCTTCTACATGGGCAACCGGAACGTGCTTCTTTACAGCGACCAAAGTGCAGGCCAACGTCGAATTGACATCTCCAACAACCAGAACACATGATGGATCATTTTCGTCCAGAATAGGCTCAAATCGACGCATAACCTCGGAGGTCTGAATTGCATGACTTGCGGAGCCAACTTCAAGATTAATATCCGGTTTAGGTAACTGCAAATCCTCGAACAAACGATCACTCATGTCTTTGTCGTAATGCTGTCCTGTATGAACAAGTAACACTGGAATAACGGGGACATGAGAAGAAAATGCCCTCAATATCGGGGCCATTTTCATGAAATTGGGCCTTGCTCCAACTACACAAATTACGGGTTTTTGTGAAGGCAATTTTTCCATTATTTTAGATCTTTCGAATTATTTATTACTGCATCAAAGTATTGTTTTAGCATGAAAAGTATTTCACTATTTGACTTTTCCAACCTTAGCAGACTTTGTTCTAAGCGCTCAGCATGCAGATCATTACTTATACAATCTATTTTCTTGGAAAATTCATCTAGTAAATTATGAACTTCTGATGATTTAATATCATACGAAGTAAGTACCGAATTTCCAAATTCATTTAATGAACCATTTGAATTTTCTCCGTTCAACGAATTGAACGAAGATCCGGACTCCTCTCTCATCTCTCGCGAAACAGTAGCCACATCATCTGATGTCAATATTTCTTTGTTTTCTAAAAAACCCAATAATAATAATCGATCGCACACTGCATTTATTCGACGAGGAACTCCTCCACTTATATTAAAAATTTCGTCAAACGCAGCACTCTCAAATTCAGGACGACCGGTGCTCCCTGCGCATTTCAATCTATGCTGTATATAACCTTGTGTTTCGTCCAGATCCATGGGACCAATATGACAAGCAGCAATTACTCTCTGCCGTAATTGCTGCATCTGCGGATGCTGGAGAACCTCGCGAAACTCAGGCTGCCCAACTAAAAAACTCTGCAACAATGCTTGCTTACCATATTGAAAATTCGATAGCATCCGTAATTCTTCAACAGCACGGGGAGTTAAATTTTGCGCCTCATCCACAATCAGTAAACACCGTTTTCCTTGAGTTGCTTGACTTACAAAAAATGCCTCCAACGCCAATAAAAGATCCGCTTTCGATACATCTTTAACCCGCACACCAAAAGCTGCGGCTACCAAGCGCAATGTATCATCAGCATCTAATTGCGTACTGACTAAACTTCCGGCAATTACTTTGTCAGCATCAAGGCTATCAAGCAAGCCACGAACAATTGTGGTTTTTCCAGCACCGATCTCACCGGTGATAACAATAAAACCTTCATTTCTGAGTACCCCATACTCCAAATATGCTTTGGCTCTATTGTGTTGTTTGCTTGAAAAATAAAATGCCGGATCAGGATTAAGCTGAAAAGGCTTAATATTTAAACCATAAAATGATTCATACATAGATTAAAACTGCACTGATAATCCACCATTAATGGAGTTAGCGTTGTAAGGAGAAATGCCACCAGAATAAATAGTTCGACGAACCCCAAATGTAGCTATAGTTTTCAAATTCAGTTTAGTTGAGGCATCCACACTAAAAGATTTCAAGTTTGAAGTTAAATTAGAACCATCACTGCTAGTCTTTTGGCTAGTAAGCTGAGTATTTAACGACGTATCTGGATTAAGACGGTGCGTCAGACTGAAAGTAATTGCGCGTTGTGTTATAGCATTAGCACCATCAAAACCAATTGATGATTGGTTTATTTTTTGCCCAACACTTTGCATGGCGGTAAATGTTAAGATATCTCTTACACCTAGCAACGAAAACGAAAAATCTCGAGTTCTTTGTATTGACGCTCCGGAAGTTAAATATCCATTCAAAATACTTCCGGACGAGGTTCCATAATTTGTTAAAAGCAAATTATTCACCATTTCAGCACGTTTTATAGGGTCGGGCTCTATTGATGCAAGCTGGCTAAACAGTAGATCATACGTATTTCCTTGTATTGAATTAGACGTAATAGAATTTGTCAAAGATACGCTCTTGGCATCACTAACACGCCAGCTTGTTTTTGGTGTTCTATGTTCAAAATTCAACTTATGCATCTTACCTGCATAAGCATTTTCAATATCTGCAGAAACAGTTGTTCTCTCAGAAGGAGTCCAGATTGCTCCAATACCTGAGGTATTTTTATAACTATTCTCAGATGGAGAGTAATTTCCATACTCTCGCCCAAAAGAAGCTGTTAGATTGAATTGCGGATCAATTAAATATCCTAAAGTATTTTTAATACTGTCAGATCTAGATGTTTGATTTGAACTTTGTTCGACTTTATTCGTCGATAATTGAGAACCCCAATGAAGACGTCCATTTAAACCGACACCATTCAGTTTAAAATTTGCGGACTGTTCATTTGTATTTGCGAATTGTGCATCTTTTGCACGAGTAGTTGATGCCTCGTATCTTGCCTCATAATCAGCAAAATAACTTAATCGCCCTTTAATATATGGAGAAACCCTATATGACGAAACTTCAGTTTTATTTGCGTTAGAGAAACCATCTACGGTTGATTGTGTTCCAAATGCAGAAATAGTTCTTTGTGAAATTTTCCCATTTGCGTCAACAAACGCCCATTTATCTATAATCTCAACAGATCCTGTAGCATCAAGTGCATTTTGTAGTTCATTTTTACTTGAATCATTAGATTGAATTATTTGATGCAAAGAATAATCTAGGGAGCCCACTATTCTTCCGGTAGAACTACTCAGATGCACTCCAGGACTAACATCTGTTGTCCATCCAGATTGTTTATTTTCATTCGTACGATAATAATTATCTGTATAGTATTCAGTTATAGATATTCTGGGAACAATAGATGCAGCTCTTGCTGAACTTCCAGCATCTACATTTGATGAATTTTCCTGAGAATAACTTGGAGATGAAAATAAAACCACCATCCATAAATGCAATGTTTTTTTATAGATATTTTTTTTCATTTTCAAAACAACAAAACAATTTATCTATACTAAAGTTCATGTATCGGATTGCGCATAGCCGTATCCATATCCACCATATCCAGCATATCCACCTTGTGAGCCATTTCGAGCTTGATTCAGTACCATCATTTTCACGGGGCACGACTCAATTGATGTAAGTGCATGCTGAACACTTGTCTGCAATGTTTTTTCTGCATGAACAACTATAACAATTTGACCCATATGCGTAGCCAAAACACGAGCCTCTGTAGTTAATAGCAATGGAGGTGAGTCAAATATAATAATTCGATCAGAATATCGATTGGCAATATTTGTAATTAATGCACTCATTGCATCACTGGCTAACAACTCTGTCGCACGCAGATGGGGGGTGCCACTAGGTAACAGAGTTAATTTATCTATATTTGTTTTTAATAAAACGCTTGATAGATCTTCAACTTCGCCAACCAATAAATCCAATAAACCAGGACTAGCTGGCAAACCCAGCATTCTTAAAACGGAAGGACGAGCAACGTCCGCATCGACCAACATCACAGTATTGTCTAGCTCGGTTGCAATGCTCATCGCCAAATTAATTGCGGAAAAACTTTTCCCCTCCCCAGCTAATGCACTTGTAACCATAATAAGGTTACCATTTTCTATCTTTGATGCCCCCCTCCCCATCGCATTGCTTATTAATGGTCTCTTAATTACTCGATATTGATCCGCGATCTGTGAACGAGGGGCATTTGGACTAACTATACCCGCTGCATTTAGTGCATCCAAATCCAAATCAACTTTTCTCGAGAAGCTCTTATTTGTAGTGTTTACTTTTTCATCTAAATTGCTAGCCGTTGCCAAACCTATTTTCGTATTTTCTTTAGTTAGTTGTACATCTGCAATAACTTCTTCAGGTACAGCAACACCAGCTCGCCGAAGTTGTTCCAAACGCCGTGTTGCTTGCTCAATCAAGCTGCTCATAAATTACCCTACCTGTCCGGAAATAATAGTCAACGCAGCAATCGCAATAATAAAAACTCCGACAAGACCACCCGATGCTAAAAAGAATTTTTTAAGATCAGATCGCTCGCGCGCTTTAGCAGTTTCGCTCATAACAAGTGTGACCACTCCTAATATTGGCAAATCAATAACACTACGAAGCGTACGTGCGTCGTGAAAAACGGGTTTCAATTGACTTGAAGAAAATGCAGTAAATCCTCCCACAGCCAATGCTACACACATAACAAGCAACAATAAAAGGACTCTATTTGGAGCTACCGGTTTTGGCGAAACTCTTGGTGGATCAATTAATCGGAAATCTGCTACTCCAGCAGCCGACTCCAAGTCGCCTGATAAAGATGCCGACTCACGCCGCGTGACCAAATCTTCATAATTTTTCTTATTAATCGCGTAGTCTCTATTTAACTGCGCATATTCGGCTTCAGTTTGAGGTGCAGTTTTCATTGTTTCACGAGCCCGGTCGTAGCGCGCTGAATACTCAGACACACGAGCACGTAATGCGGCTACTTGCACCTCAGACGAGGCCAACAACCGCCCCATTTCTTGCGCAGCAAGGCTATTGCCACCACCACTGGCAGCCGAACTATTTAGCATGGCAGTTTTTCTTAGTTCCTGCACTTCTTTACGCTTTTGCTCTTCTAGTTCTTTTATTAGCTTTCGCGCGCTTACGATATCTGGATGCTGCTCGGTAAATCGCTGTAATAAGCCATCTAAATTTCTCTTTTGTGCCTCAATTCGAGAATCTATTTCAGGCGTGGCAAGAGATTGCGCAGACTCTTGTAGCAAACTCTTCGAAGTAATACTTGAATTTTGAGATTTCTCATTTTGTAACTGCAATTTTGCTGCGTCTCGAGCATTTTCCGCCTCGCGCAACTCAAGTTTTGCCTGATTTAATTGAGATGATATTTCTCCAAGTTTTCCAGCTATATCGGTACCACCACCTGCAGTTTGAACATCTATATTTCGCAACTTAAATTCTTTCAAACGAGCTTCAGCAGCTTCGAGTTTTGATTCATAGGTTTTTATTTGTTCATTAATAAATTTCTTAGCTGCATCGGTGTCTTTTCTACTATCACCCATACTAGATTCTACGAAAATGGAAACAAGAGACTGGACAACTCTTTTTGCCTTTTCCGGATTCGGGTCTTGATAAGATAATGTATAAAGATTATCTCTTGCAGTACTTTTTATTTGCAATGTACTCATTAATCGCTCAATTAAACCATCTTGAGCCGATTTGGATGAATTTGATAAATCAAGATCAGCCATGCGAATTAATTTCTCAACATTTGGACGTGTTATTAATGTCCGACTTAACATTCCGACTTGTTGATCAACGTTTGGCTGAACCGCTAAACCAGACATTAGGGGTTTCAAAATCGATTGAGTGTCTACATAGATGCGGGCGGATGCCTCGTAACGGTCAGGAACACGCAACACCACACCAACGCCAACTATTCCAATTAACCAAGCGACAACCACGCCGAGCCATCGATATTTCCACGCACCTTTAGCATAGGTTAGTATTTGACTAATTATTTCATCCATTAGATAATTCTTTGCTGAATATATTTACTTATCGAATGCGTGGAAATCATTTTTCAAAACCATCCCTGTGGTATTATCAATATATCTCCAGGTCGCATTTCAACATTTAATGAAACGTCACCGCGCTTAATAAGATCCTTCAAGCGAACAGCATATCGTTTATCACCCTCTGCTGTTCTTAAAATGGTTGCTGCATTGCCATCAGCGAAATCAGTCAATCCACCGACCGCAATCATTACATCCAGTACAGTCATTTTATTTTTGTAAGGTAGCACCTGAGGTTTCATAGCCTCACCAACCACTCGTATCTGCTCGCTGTACGGCCCTACAAACCCTGTGACGATCACTGTTACGACTGGGTCACGTACGAACTTAGCCAGCAATTTTTCCACCTCTCGTGCAACCTCCACCGAGGTCTTGCCTTGAACGCTCAACTCATCGATCAACGGCGTAGTCAATTTTCCATCGGGACGCACTGGCACTGTCATAGACAACTCCGGATTTCGCCATACGATGATGTTGAGTGAGTCCCCTGGTCCAATGATGTAGTTGTAGTCGGTCGAGGGCATTGCGAGTGCCGGAGCGGCAGGAAATGCAGGTGAAAACCATGAGCAGGCGGTCACAAGAGACGCTACTAAAGCAACCAAGGCCCACCGAACTGCGGCCACAAAAAAAACGTTAAAAGTTTTCAAAATTATTCCCCGTACTGAATTAATTGCTTGCACATACCTAGTTTGAATATAACCTAGTTCGACACATCTCTATAGTCAAAAATCATGGTTGTGAGCAGTCTAATTTAGATAGCCAAGCACACTCTCAGAGACAAAGCAATGCGGTTTTTGCTGACTATGAAGAATAAGATATGGCGGAAGCCGTGGTTCAAGTCCACGCCTCGATCAGATACCCTTTCCAGCACAGCACCATGCAGTCACAAAGAGGTGGTTGGGTCAATTTTGTCGATGTCTTACCTTACATATCCCAAATACTAGTTTCATAGCGTTCCAACCATGGGATCAGTGCCAGACTGTGGTCATGGTCACGCCTAAGGTCACAAGTTCTAACATGAAATATTCCCCTACATAGGCTGAATTTCCCTAGGGGGGGTCCCACCTCGTTGCTGAGCAACAATTTGAAACACAGCCACTCCCACCCAAACAAAAAAACAATAGTCTATAAAAATATAACGATTGACATTTTCGCAATCGCAATACAATTGCATCACATTCAATTTAACTAGAAAAATGAATAATTTGTATATTTCACCAATAAATAAGACCACTTAGTCATTTAATGGAAATAATGACTGTTATTTTTCAACTCGCCCCTGCAAAATAGGTCTGATAAATCTTAGTAGAAACTGTTGAAGTGGATTTGAGTTCCCCCATGGTCTCCAAGTAAATTTTAGCTTCTGATGATATGCATCAAATTGCATTCCCCACGGAGCCGCTTTCATTGCACCACGATTCAGCAGCAACTTCAAAACAGATGTTCCTATTACACCTGCACATAGGTCGCAAGCCATCACCGTTGAAGGGCCACGTTTTTCTCGGAAATTTACTGCCTCCGGTGCAACCAAATAGTTACGATTGAGCATTGCTGGAGATAAGCCTGCTATGAAACGAGCATATTGCTCTTGCACATTATGCCCCTCCATTTTGAAATACTCCTCAAAACTCATGCCATTTGGACTGAAATATAAAAGTGCTGTACTCATCCCCAGGGGGGCCGCAGTTAATGCAGGAATTCCTTTTTCACGACACTTGGCAAACACCATACGGCGTGCAGGCAAGGCAAAGAAGTCAA
The DNA here is from genome assembly GCF_059418745.1 of Rhodoferax sp. GW821-FHT07F03. Classification (NCBI taxonomy): domain Bacteria; kingdom Pseudomonadati; phylum Pseudomonadota; class Betaproteobacteria; order Burkholderiales; family Comamonadaceae; genus Rhodoferax; species Rhodoferax sp. GW821-FHT07F03. Next base: position 281,710 of record NZ_JBWKQM010000003.1, on the reverse strand, counting down.
GCGCATCAACATACACATCTACATCACATAAAAACTCATCTACATTATCTAATTTAATGCCATCGGGGAAATTCTTAATATTTATATCTGGATTAATATCTCCCGCCATGGTCGTCATAGTTTCGAGCTTTGCCCTCCCCATGGAAGACATAAATGCACCAGCCTGCCTATTCAAATTGTGCACATCAAAAGTATCAAAATCCGATATATTAAAATTACCCAACCCTAACCGCACAAGTGTCAATAAATGCGTTCCGCCTACGCCACCCAAGCCAGCAATTGCGACCTTAGAATTTTTCAATTTCAATTGTTCATCCGAAGTAAGCCATCCTATATTTCGTGAGAATGCTTTTTCGTAATTAAATATCATATCTACACCTTAAATAAGCTTGACCGAATGTCACTAAAGCAAAAGAAATGGAGCGCACAGATGAGAGAGAATATTTTAAAAATTGCACGCAGCGGCGTGCTTGCACCATCTGCAGACAATCAACATGTATTTCAGATGGAAATCTTAGACTCCGCTATCCGATTGTGGCCCTCACTTGCGTTTGCTGCAACAGTTGAGCCCATTCGTTTGACGCTGGGCCTTGTATCTATTGGCGCCGTAATAGAAAACATGCGAATACAAGCTCTTGCACTTGGCCTGAGCAGCGACATCACCTGGCTCTATAAGCACAACAGCTCAAACCCATTTGCAGAATTACAATTTCATAACATTACCGAACCTATTATCGACGAACTTGCAGACGCAATTCCCCATAGGCATACCAATCGGCGAATGTATCGAGGTTCAAAGCTTAATGACCATCAAGTCAATTCTTTAAATGATGCAGCCGCCAGCATTGATGGAGTACAGCTAATATGGTTGACAGGCATGCAACGAAAAAAAGCGCTTCAGCTTATTTGGCGTGCTGAGAGCGAAAGATTTTTGCAAAAATCATTGCATGAGGATCTTTTTTCATCTATTCGCTTTGACCTAAAGTGGAGCGAAACAGCAGAAAATTTACTCCCGCCAGGCGCACTAAGTATTGAAAGTCCCATGCGACCAATTTTTAAGGCTCTACGAAGCTGGAATTTAATGCGGTCATTAAGTTTCTTTGGCGCGCATCACATTATCGGATTAAGGGCCGGCCTCTTACCTTGCTGGCAAGCCCCTGCGCTGGGTCTGCTGACTACAACGATAGGAATAGAAAAAGGTGCCATCTCCGCAGGTGCAGCCTTGGAACGTATATGGTTAAAAGCAACACAATTGGGAATGGCCATGCAACCATTGGCTGCCTCAGCCATGTTGGCACTTCCTAATAACTCTGGCCAAGGCGCATCCGATAAGCTTAGATCAACACTGGTTTCTGGTTGGAGAGAAATCGCTCCTGAAAGTTTACCAATCATGGTGTTTCGCATGGGACGGGCCAGTGCGCCTAGCATCAGAACATCAAGATTACCTCTCACTCAATACATCAGAAGAGATTTAATAAAATCCCCCCTCTCTACGCCAACTTAGAAATATATGTATTTCCCTATATAGTAGGCAAAAAAAAGCGAGGTAAAACCTCGCTTTTAATTTAGTTCAAACTTGATTCAAATTTGAATAGAAGACATTTACCTTACTTGGCAGACTTGCGGCGGCTTGCGGATGCAGCCAAACCAGCCAAGCCGACACCAAACAATGCCAGGGAGCCTGGCTCAGGCACGCTGTTGAAGTCAACAGCACCTGTAGCTTGAGTAATAGCAACCAAATTGCCATTACTTGTAAGGCCCTGAGTCGTGTTATTCATCTCCGTGAAAGCAAATGTGTAAAACGGATCAGGATCAACAAAGAAACTCTTGCCAGTTCCGCTGGTGCAATCTGCAGAAGGTATCGCGGTTGCGCCAATTTCTGCGGTGCCAGCACCCGTGCACAGAGCAAAGGTATTAACAGCATTGACATATGCACCACCCAAGCTGTTAAAACCGGTCACGCCGTTCAATAAAGAACCATAGCCCAACAGGATGTCGTCACCAGTACCGGAAACGCTTGCTTCAGTACCAGTTCCAGCGGCGCTTGCTGCAGTGAACGAGTTGTTGTTCGATGGATCAGCCCATACCTTGAAATTCAGCAGGGTCAACTGGTTAACGCTGTTCGGAGTATTTACACCACTGCCGCCACCCACATAAGTATCAACCAGATCAAAAGTCACATACAAACCGTAGGAGCCGAGCACGCTACCAAAACCTTTTACTGGCGAACCCAGCAAATCCAGCGTGCTAACTTGCAGCCAACCGGAACCGGTGTGACCAGTTGCGGTGGTGTGCAGAAGTTCCGACGACGTGCCAGAAAACTTGTCGCCAGTTTTCAACGCAGTTGCACCGCCAATGATCGCGCTGCTATCGATAGTGAATGTTGGGACCGCAGACGCAGAACCTGCGCTCAATGCGAGCACAACACCAGCCGCCATTGCTGCAGCGGAGACTTTTGGCATTGAAAATTTCATGATGTACCCCTTAGAGTGAAAGTTAAACAGTCTGGTCCACTGCGGAATCGACCGTTAATTACTTAAAGCACGCAGTATGCCAATCACAAAAAATCCATAAAAATCAATGGCTTATAAAACAAAATGCAGATTTTAAACATCAATGTGTAAGATTTTCCGACAGAACGTCTCATAAGCTCAAGCCGCAGAAGTTAGAAAAAGTAGGTGCCCAAGACCTGCATGGCTCGACGGTCCGGCAGACTTCCGAAGTCACTACCTGTACGCCCCATGTTCTGCTGCAATTGAAACGTCAAATCAAACTTAGCCCAATGGTGTCGCAATTCCAGCCAAGCAAGCCGGCTGCTATCGCCCATGTTGACCCGCAGGTAAGCTGTCAAATCCAAGTCCTTGAGAAAAAGGCCCTTTTGCGTTACATAAACCAAGTAGGCTTGACGAGAAGCAAGTTCTTGCAATCGCAAAGATTCGCTTAGATAGGCTTGTTGAGCCAAAGCTCCCCCCATTCCTGGTGCAGACCAGTCAGGCTTGTCCGGTGCGAAGCCGTTATATTGATATTCGGCAGTTACGGACAACTTACTCAACGTGGTGTAAGTTGCCCCACCCACAAATCGGTTACGTGTTGAAGTATTGGTTGGCAGACCCGCAACACGGCTCAATAAATCAGACTCCTTACTGCGCGACCACTCCAAATGCGCCACGGCAGCGTCCGACAACAAAGCTGTCAAATTAGCCCCCAGAGCAGACGAAAGGCCATCTTGCTTATAGACGAAGAATTGACTACTTACCCGCTGAGAAAATTGACTCCCGAGCACCACTAAAGCCCTATCCCGATTATTGGTAGACCCAAGGTCTAGGCTCCAGGTATCCTGACTAGGGTTGTCTGCCATCTTGGGAGCAAATGCAACAGACAAAGAACCGCCAGCCCATAGGCTTTGCGCCCTCAGCATGACAGTGCCCAACCGATTCTCTCGCAGGGCAAAAGGATCGGCAGTGGTTACCGCACGCAAGCTACCATCGCGGAAAAAATCTGTTGGGTTGTAGCCATAGCTAGGTCCATAGCGCAAATTAATGCGCCCAGCTTCTGCGATTACCCCTCCGTCATCCGACTGCCAGCTTATATAAGCCTCACGCAAGCTGTTGACGCTCTCATCAAGACCCGCATCCCTGGGATGAATTTGATCGAACCGGTCCGAGATCACACCCCGCCAGCCTGGGGCAAGACGCTCCGTATGGGTAAAGTCGATAGACGCGCGAGATGTGTTCACACTGCTCGACTTATACCGCTGGCTAGCATTGCCAACTGCGCCCTCAACAAAAAGCTTGGTGTCCCGAGTGCCCTCGGCTGCGGCACTCATATCGCTTTCGAGATTAAGTGCATCTACCTCGGCGCCACTTGCACTCAAAGATGGCAGGGGCTGCATCATTAACAGCGTGACAGCCGACAAAAAAATGGAACGAGAAACGATAGTCATCGGATTAATCAGGTTGAAAACGGGGCAGAAAATCTCTTTGCATCCAACTTTCAGGGATGTTACGGGCTTTGTAATCAGAAAAACGCATGAGCGTCACGGATTGAGGATCTAGCCCGTCAATAATCACACTCTCCGTTGGTCGCTCGGCACCTAGCTGCGGTTGGAACCTCCGGTAATAAACCGTTTTAAGCAGCCGAGAGGATTCAGCATAGAACCGCCCCTTGATAGGTCGGTTATTTTCCTTATCCACCCACATTTCTATGCTGGCATATGTCACTTCGGGAGTTGCTGCAGTCAAAGCCAATTTATACGCCTTGCGCATATGCTTTTCCCCATCCTGAACTTCCTCTTCGCCAGCAAGCGTTGCCTTGTAATCTTTGGCCAAATTAACGGTAGCTACATCACCATTGGATGCCTGTCCCAATAACCGCTGCTGAGGAGACAGGCGAACACTGGCTTTACTGCTAGGGTCATAAAACCACATATCGTTGCCGCTTTTAAGCATCAACTTACCAGCATCACGAGCAGGTAAAACAAAGCGTATCAGGCTAGAGAATTGCCCCCCCTGATGCTGGTTCAACGAGTAACTGGTCAAGGTGCTGCTGTCTGCTTGCTTACCGCCCTGAAACTCCGTCAGCGTAACAGTGACACTGAATGCACGGCCAGGATTGCGGATCGCATCACTGGCGACAAGTATCTCCTCCGCCGATGGTGCGGCCCAAGCCGAAGTAGTGCACAGCACACAAAAGTATAGGAATATGCGTAGTGACTTCATGATGACTGCCTTGATGAATTCAAACGTGGCGCAATGCTTCTACGATCTTGAGTTGTGCTGCTCGGTAAGCAGGCCACCAAGCAGATAGTATGGCGATGCCAATCAGGCCCAAAGTCGTGCCAACGATCATTTTCAGCTCTCCAGCTACCAAAATGGTCAGCGGTACCGGCTCTACCGTACTAGGTGGAACCCAAGGAATATCCAGCCGATTAATGATTGCCGAAATCACCAAAGCCAGTACAACACCCAAAACTGCACCACACACACCAAGCAAAGCCCCTTCTGTGACAAACAGCCCCCGGATGCCAGCACGTCGCAAACCAATTGCGCGCAAGGTCCCAATTTCTACCGTGCGCTCAACCACAGCGGTATTCATGGTGTTACTGACAGTAAATAAAACAATCGCACCAATCAGCAAAAAAACAAAGCCAAATATGGTGTCAAACATTTGCACCGTTTGCACATAGAACGGATTCAACATGCGGAAGTCGAGCACCGCCAATGGTTGGCTGCTGGAATACTTTGCCAATATGGGCTCCAGGCGCGCTACGGCTGCGGGTATCAGATCGGAGTGTCTTAACTGAAGAATGATGGAAGTCACTTTGGGAGAAGATTTGCCGTATACCAATTGCTGAATTTTTGCCAGGTGCATGATGAGAGCGATTTCATCCAGCTCCTTGACACCCTGGTCTTCGGCCCGAACCACCTCCAGAGAAGTCACATTGGGCGCACCTCTAGAATTCACCAAGAGCACTTCAACCCTGCGCGGGCTGGAATTGCTAGCGCTGGAGGCAGCTTTTGACTCCTGCATGCTGAGCTGAGCGATATCGTCCGGCACGGCCTCGCCGTCCCCTGATCGCTTCTTATCCGGCTTGGGGCAGTGCTCAACCTTCAAGGCATCACATAATTGCAACACTCTTGCAACCCCGACCCCCACCACAGCAGAGTCCAACGCCGTCCCCTCCAGGGTCGAAATTGGAGCCTTGGAACGCAGGCCAAAATCATTCCATTGCCGCATGCGGTTGATATCTTCGGCGACAAACCCTGTTCCAATCACAGTACGAGAAACACTGGCTGCATAGTTGCCGGCAATGCCGCCGAACTGCAAGGTTGGCGTGGCGACCAGTACCATTTTGCGTAGCACTTCATCCTGCTGAATATCAGTCAAAATTTTGGCGTAGTCACTGATGCCGTAGTCGGTGGGGTTCCCGCTGCCATAAAGATAAAAGTCGCGGTGCTGGATCTGCAAGTGCCCGCCCCGCTGCACGATGCGGGTGTGCATCTCGTAATTGATGTTGCCGCTGAAGCCACCAAACAACAATATGGCAGCACAGCCAATCGACATCGCGACCAAAGTAGCAAGAGAGCGACGCCGGTTGCGCAGCAAATTGCGCAGAGCCAGATTCAGGGTTCTTCTCATTTTGGCGTACCCATGTTCTTGCGCTGAACGTCACGGATCACACCATCGTGCAGAAAAATCGTGTCATCCGCCGCTTTGATAACTTCTGGATCGTGGGACGAAAAAATAAAAGAGATCTGGTAGCGGTCCACCATACGGCGCATCAAAGACAAAATGGCAGCCCCCGTCTGGCTGTCCAGATTTGCCGTAGGCTCATCAGCAATGACCAATTTGGGTTTGCGGGCCAAAGCCCGGGCGATGGCCACGCGCTGCCGCTGGCCCCCAGACAACTGGCCTGGCAGGTTCTTGGCCCGATCTTCCAAACCCACCGCCTCTAACAACTTGGGTACACGGGTACCGCGCGTTTTGGCAGACACCCCCGCCAGTAGCAACGGATATTCGATATTCTCGTAGGCACTCAACACCGGAAGCAGATTGAAGTTCTGGAAAATGAAGCCGATGTTCTTGGCGCGAAAGTCAGACAAAGCATCGTCGCTCAGCTCACCCACCTTGCAGTCCGACACGACAATTTCGCCCTTGTCCGGTCTATCGATGCAACCGATCATGTTGAGCAAAGTGGTCTTCCCGCTCCCGGATGGCCCCATCAGCACCGTAAAACATGCCGATCGCACCATCACATCGATACCTTTGATGACGGGGACGCTCACCGAATCGAGCCTGTAGGTTTTCTCGACTTGCGTAAGCATTGCCACTGGCTGCTGACTCAAGGTTTCTTCTGTCATGTATCCCTCGTTCCTACGGTTGCAGGCCACTCATCCACGCTTGGCTACGGGCGCCCATTATCACCACGCCAGAGTACGTCGTACCCACAATCAAGGTCAAGATAACCCACCATATGCAGACATCGAAGTACTACCTGTTGGACGCCGCGTTGACCAAGATATGGCGTTAGCACACAAGCGGCCTGGAAGGATGGAATCGCCGCTCAGATAATGGGTAACATGCAGTGCGCACAGTCCATCGCGCCAGGGCCTCTGGTGGCGCACCACGGTAGGTTTCATCCCATTTTCAGCCCCATCGAAATTGCACCGTTACAGTATCGTCCGATGCTCAAAATATTGATAGTCTGCAAGGCCAATATCTGCCGTTCGCCCATGGCGCAAAGCGTCTTGCTCAAATTTGCCGAAGATGCGGGACTCAAACGCAAGTTGCGGGTGGACTCGGCAGGCACCCACGCAGGCCGCATCAGCGAAAAAATGGACGGACGTGCCAAAAATGCGCTGTCTGCCCGCGGCTATGCGGCCGGCAAGGACCGTTCACGCAAAGTCACGGAAAGTGACTTCAATACCTATGAGTTGATACTGGCGATGGACCAGTCCAATCTAGCTGATTTGCGACAGATATGCCCCGGCCATCTGACGCACAAGGTTCAGTGCTTTATGGTGTATGCACGCAAGACGGATACAGATGAAGTACCAGACCCGTATTTTGGCAATGCCCAAGGTTTCGAACGAGTGCTGGATCTCTGCGAGGCTGGCGCGCGCGGCGTGGTTGCGCACTGCCAAAGCCTCATCCGATAAGTTTCAAACTTTATAGTAATCGCGGTACCAGGCGACGAAGTTGCCGATACCAGTCTGCACGCTGGTACCCGGCACAAACCCCACCCAGTCCTGCAGTGCGTCGGTATTTGCATAGGTTTCTGGTACGTCACCATCTTGCAGCGGCAATAGACGCTTCTCGGCCTTCTTACCCAGCGCGTCTTCAATGCAGCCGATGAAGTCCAGCAAACGGACAGGATTGTTATTGCCGATATTGAACACGCGGTAAGGTGCGTTACTTGTGGCGGGGTCGGCCAATACAGCGTCGTAATCCGAATTGGGAGCAGCCACACGGTCCAACACACGCACCACACCTTCGACGATATCGTCTACATAGGTGAAGTCCCGCTGCATGTTGCCATGGTTGAAGACATCGATCGGGCGCCCTTCCATGATCGCCTTGGTAAACAGAAACAAAGCCATGTCGGGCCGGCCCCACGGACCATAGACCGTGAAAAACCGCAGGCCCGTGGTAGGCAAGCCGTACAGATGGCTATAGGTATGCGCCATCAGCTCATTGGCCTTCTTGGTTGCGGCGTACAGGCTGACAGGGTGGTCCACGCTGTCATGCTCGGAAAATGGCATCTTGGTGTTGCCACCGTACACACTGGAGCTGGACGCATACACCAGATGCTGGACCTTGCTATGACGGCATCCTTCCAGAATATTGATGAAACCCACCAAGTTGCTGTCTACATAGGCCAGCGGGTTCTGCAGGGAATAACGCACACCCGCCTGGGCAGCAAGGTGGATGACGCGGTCAAACTTCTCGCGGGTGAACAAATCGGCTATGCCTGCACGGTCGGCAACGTCCATCTGCACAAAGCGGAAGTTGCTCTGCGGCGTCAGGCGCTTCAGGCGGTTGTGCTTCAGATTGACGTCGTAATAGTCATTCAGATTGTCCAGGCCGACGACCTCATCTCCGCGCGCCAACAGCTTCAGCGACGCAGTCATACCAATGAAACCTGCCGCCCCCGTGACCAATATTTTCATGACCCAATCCTTCTGCTCTATGCTTGTGAGGGGCTATCTTAGCCTGTGTTACTGCTGCGTTCGACCAGCAGCACCGGTGAGTACGGCACGTCAACCCCAAACCTCTGCCTGCCGTTGTATGCTGGCCATTGAACGCTTCTGCCGCGTTGGCATGCGGCGCTCATGAACTTAAAGGAAAAACCTATGTTGAAGAAGATTCTGGCCATTCTGGCCATGCTGACTGCAGCCCTGGCTTTCGCCGCGGTGGACGTAAACAAGGCAAGCGTGGCCGATCTCGACGGTGTCAAAGGCATAGGCCCGGGCATTTCCAGCAAGATCCTGGATGAACGCAAAAAAGGCGAGTTCAAGGACTGGAACGACTTGATCGAGCGCGTCAAAGGCATAGGCGACAAAAACGCCGCCAAGTTTTCTGCCGGCGGCCTGACCGTCAATGGCAGCACATTCAATGGTGCAGCTGCTCCCGCCGCCAAGGCAGCACCAGCCGCAGCCGCCGCGCCAGCAGCATCGGATGCAAAAGCCGATGCCAAGAAGGCCAAGGCCGATGCGAAAAAAGCCAAGGCTGACGCCGCCGCCGACAAACCCGCAGCAGCTGCCAGCGCCGCCAAGAAATAGGCAACCCAGCTCCCTCCTCCCAAACCCGCTTCGGCGGGTTTTTTCATGGCCCCCGCGCTGGGCTAGCCCCAGCTCAGGTCACTGGCGCCGGGTTGAACAACACCAGCGAATTTTGCAGCCCCCACTGCTCCGCCCAGGTTTTCTTGCCGCTGGCCACCGCCAGCATCAGGTGGAACAGCTCCCAGCCCACGTCCTCGATGGTGGCCGATCCGTCGGCAATACGGCCGGCGTTAACGTCCATCAGGTCATGCCAGCGGCGTGCCAGATCCGTGCGTGTGGCCACCTTGATGACCGGCACCTCGGCCAAACCGTAGGGCGTTCCTCGGCCGGTGGTGAAAATATGTACGTTCATACCGGCAGCCAGTTGCAGCGTGCCGCAGATGAAGTCACTGGCCGGGGTCGCGGCATAGACCAGGCCTTTTTGCTTCAGCTTCTCACCGGGCGACAGCACACCCGAGATCGGCGCGCTGCCGGACTTGACGATGGAGCCCATGGCCTTCTCAACGATATTCGACAAACCGCCCAGCTTATTGCCCGGCGTGGTGTTGGCGCTACGGTCCACCCGGCCTTTTTGCAGGTAGTTGTCGTACCAAGCCATCTCGCGCACCATGGCATCAGCCACCTCGGTGCTGCTGGCGCGTGAGGTCAGCTGGGCAATGCCGTCACGCACTTCGGTGGTTTCGGAAAACATCACGGTGGCGCCCGCACGCACCAACAGATCGGTGGCAAAGCCCACGGCCGGGTTGGCCGTCACGCCCGAGAAAGCGTCGCTGCCGCCGCACTGCACGCCCACCACCAGCTCGGACGCAGGCACGACCTCGCGGCGGCGCAGGTTCAGCCGCTTCAGATGCACCTCGGCCTGGCGCAGGATGGCGTCGATCATGGACATGAAACCCACGTTTTCCTCAGCCTGCAGGCAGACCACGTCCAATGCAGCGTCGCGCTGGTCTTCGATCGGGATCACGCCCGGCGGTAGCAGACGCTCGGGCTGCAGCTTCTCGCAGCCCAGGCTCAGGACCATGACCTCACCGCCAAAATTCGGGTTCAGGCTGATGTTGCGTAGGGTACGGATGGGGATGATGGCATCGGGCGCATCGATGGCGACGCCGCAGCCGTAGGTGTGTTCCAGCCCCACCACGTCGTCCACATGCGGATAGCGTGGCAACAGGTCGGACTTGATGCGTTTGACGGCAAAGTCCAGCACACCGGCCACGCACTGCACCGTGGTGGTAATGGCCAGGATGTTACGGCTACCCACCGAACCATCGGCGTTGCGGTAGCCCTCAAAGGTATAGCCCTCCAGCGGCGGCAGCACGGGTGGCGGCACCACCCCGGCGTCGCCGGGCATGGGCAGGCCTTCCAGCTCGCGGGCTGCAGGCATTTTCAGCAGGCGCTCATGGACCCAGCTGCCGGCCGGGATATCGCGCTCCGCATAGCCAATGACCACGTTGTAACGCAACACGGGCGCGTCGGCGGCCAGGTCTACCAGGTTGACCTTGTGGCCCTGCGGCACCTTGTCGCGCAGCACCAGGCCGCTGGGCAGCACGGTACCCGCGGGCAGGCCACCGTCGTTCGCCACGATGGCCACGTTATCCCGCGGATGCATGGAAATGGTCAGCGGGGTGGAGGAAGTCATACGGGCGTGTCCTTATAGTGAGGCGGTGCGGGCGCGTGGGAACATTGGAATCTGGAATGTCATCAGTTGTCAGACAACACCCAGGAATGATGCCCCAAGCCCGCCGCGGCGTCAAGCTGGAGAAACGCGCAGCGGCACGCCAGAACCGCCCACAAAGTTTTACCCGCCGGCACTGGACAAACTTGTGGATAAGTTTGGAAATCCGCTGTATGGGGCAGCTAAGTGTTTGTTTTATAAAGACAAAGCTTGCAACGCCTAAAATTTAAGCAGCCCAGGGAAAACGATTGCCCAAGCTGCAAGTCAGGCAAAAGGCCTACCATGGCAAGCTGCCATTTCAAAATACGCAGGAGAAATTTTTATATGCTGAACCGTTCTGCCGGCCTGCTGGCCATCGCCTGTTTCCTGGTATTCGGTGGCGCGCTGACAGCCTGCGCGACCAAGGCCAACGCCCCGGCCATGCCCCACGCCAGCCCGCCCACCGCCAGCCAGCTGCAGGCTTTTCGATGGACGCTGGACTCGGCCAGCGACGGACAAGGCCAGGCCATGGCGGTACTGTTCCCGCGCGCTGACCGCCGCTTTGTCATGGAATTCATGGCCGACCGCATGGCGGTAAGCGGTGGCTGCAATGGCCTGGGCGGCAACTACCGGACCCTGGATGCAGGCATGCTGGAGGTGGGCCCGCTGATGGGCACGCGCAAGGGCTGCGAAGCGCCGCTGATGGAAGCAGACAAAGCCATCAGCGCCCTGCTCGCCCAACCTTTGCAGTTGCTGCTGGCAGCAGGCAGCCCGCCGGTCCTGCGGCTGGTATCCAGCCAGGGCCAGACCCTGGTATGGACTGGCACACCCAAGCCCTGACTCGAAATGCTACATATTTGATAGCTACTAGCGCAGTCAAATTCTGCGCTAGCGGCCTATTTCATCAAACACCAAGAGTCAGGCAGACTGCACGGCTGCGGGCGTACGGCGGTGTTTCACTTCCAGCCGCTCGGCGGAAAGGTACTGCGGCAAATAGACGTCGAAGGGCATGGTGTCGGCCGCTTCTATATCTTTCTGGGCCTGGACGGACTGCACGGCCATGGCCTCAAAACGGGCTTGCTGCTCGGCGCTGAACGGCAAATCCAGCAGCGTCTTGCGGGTGCGTTGCGACTGCTCGGCGATGAACGGAACAAAAGCGCCTCCGTGACCGCTTTGCATGGCGGCCAGCACGCGTGCAGACGACAGCAGGCTGGGATCAACCAGGGCCGCGTCGGCAGCATCCAGCGCCTCGGTGTACAGGCGGCCGCCATGGGTGGCGTCCAGCGCGGCAGCAATCGGGCGACAGGCGGCCACCAGATCCTGGCCCCAGGCGGTCAACGACACTTCTGCGCCAGCGCGCTCCAGGGTCAAGCCAGGTTCACGGCCACGGGCCGCCACGCGGTGCTGGTTGTGGGCCAGCTCGGTAATTTCCTGCGGGCTGTCGGGCGGGCTGTCGGACAGCAGGCAGTGCAGCAGGAATACATCGATGAAACGCATGGTCTGCGCGGTGATGCCCACGGGCACGAACGGGTCCAGGTCCAGCAGGCGCACTTCCACATACTCCACGCCGCGCTCACGCAGCGCGTGCAGCGGACGCTCGCCGGGGTGAATGACGCGCTTGGGGCGGATGGTGCCGTAAAACTCGTTCTCGATCTGCAGCAGGCTGGTGGCCAGCTGGTTGTAATCGCCACCGGTGCCGCGTACGCCCACCGCCTTGTAGGCAGGGTACGGGCGGGTCAGCGCTTCTTGCAGGGACGCGCCATAACCTTCCAGGCTGTTGTAACTAACAGCCAGCGAAGCCTGGGCATCGCTCTGGTAACCCAGGCGGCCCATGCGCAACGAAGTGCCGTGCGGCATGTACATGGTGCGCTCATTGAGCTGCTGCAACTCGTGCTGGCGGCCGGCCACAAAGCTGGAGCACACGGCAGGCGAGGCGCCGAACAGGTACAGCAGCAGAAAGGCATGGCGGCGGAAGTTGCGGATCAGCCCGAAATACTCCTCGCTGGACACGCCCGGCAACGACCAGTTGTAGTGGATGCCAGAGATGGTCTGCATGCGCCGGCCGTAGCGGTGGCCCAGGCCCATGCGGTATACGCTCTTGGCGCGGCCCACATTCGAGCTGCCGTAGCGGCCAATGGGAATGGTCTCGTCGGTGGGCAGACCGCAGGGCATGCTGGACACCCACAGCATCTCGTCGCCCACGGCCTGCATGGCGCGGTAGGTGAACTGGTGCACCTCGGTGAGTTCGTCCAGGCAGGCCTCCACACCGGCATGCACGCCGGTGATCAGCTCAACCTGCGACTCGCTGAAGTCGGTGGTGATGTGCGGATGCGTGAGCGCCGAGCCCAGCGCAGCAGGATGCGGCGTCAACGCCAGGCTGCCGCCGGGTTGGGCGCGCAGGCTTTCCTTCTCCAGCCCACGGCGTATGCCCTGAAGCCGTTCGGGCGCGAGTGCCTGCAGGCGCTCCAGCAAGGCGGCGTGGGACGGTGTGGGCAAACTGGGCATGTCGTGGGTATCCGTAAGAGGACTCACGCAGCACCCGGTGGCGGCCTGCGGCCTCGGCTGCTACGTCAATCAAGCGTAAATCTATTCTGAACTGGGCACGGAAGGTATCACAGGCGGCTGCAGCCTGCATGGCCACCAGAGACAACCTCGGCCCCAGCGGCCTATGGACGGCAGGCTGAACGCCTAAGCCATCTCTGTGCATGGATGCAGCAAGCACACCAGCACCTCCGCATTGCTACAAACAAAATAGCACCCAGCGCAGATATTGTCTGCGCTGGGTGCTATTTTGATGCTTCAAGACAAGCTGCTGCCCGTAGGCAAACAGGCCGCCCAGCGGGTGCTCAGGGCTGGGTGCCTTGGGCCACCAGGCTGCCGGCATCCCAGCCGCCGCCGAGTGCCTTGTACAGGCTGACCACCGCGTTCAGCTGGGTGCGTTGCGCGTCGATCAGGCCGGACTCGGCCTGCATCAGATCGCGCTGCGCATTCAGCACATCCAGATAGCTGGAATAGCCGCCCTTGTAGCGCAGGTCCGCCAGGCGCAAGGTATCGCGCAATGCCGCGATGCGCTTGGCCGTGGTGGCGGTGATCTCGTTGCCGGTAGACACATTGTTCAAGGCGTCATGGACATCACGGAAGGCGTTTTGCACCGTCTGCGTGTACGTTGCCACGGCCTGCTGCTGGCGCGCATTGGCGGCTGCTTCCACAGCTTTCAGCGCACCGCCACGGAAAATGGGCTGGGTCAAATTGCCCACCAGGCTCCAGAACAAAGATGCCGGATCGAACAGGGTCGACATGTCTTTCGACTGCTGGCCCAAGCTTGCCGTCAAGCTGAACTTGGGGAAGTAGGCAGCGCGGGCCTGGCCGATGTCGGCATTGGCCGCAATCAGGCTTTGCTCGGCGCTGACCACGTCGGGCCGGCGTGTCAGCACGTCGGACGGCAGGTCCGCAGGAATCGGTTGGGCGGCGTACAGCTTGCCCAGTTCCGCACCGCGTGCCAGCACCGGATGCACGATGTCGCTGGGCTTGCGGCCCAGCAACACGGCCAGGGCCGACTCGGCATTGCTGCGGCTTTGGCGAGTCTGTTGCAGCGTGGCTTCGATGCTGGCGGCTTCGGACTCGGCCTGGCGCATATCCAGCTCGCCGATCACACCGGCGTCGAAGCGGCGCTTTTGCAAGCGCAGGTTCTCTTGCCGGGTGGCCAGGGTTTGTTCGGCCAGCGTTGTTTGCGCATCCAGTCCGCGCAGTGCAAAGTAGCTTTGCGCCACGTTGGCGTACAGCGAGGTCAGCACCGTTCCGCGGCTGGCGGCCTGGCTGAGCAGGCGGGCCCGCGCGGCCTCGTCGGCACGTGCGTACCGGCCCCAGAAGTCAATCTCGTAGCTGGCGGTCAGGCCCAGCTGGCGGTCATTCGAATGCGGGTCTGCACCGGGGGTGGAAAAGCTGGCTGAATTCTCGCTGGCACGCCGACGCGTGGCGCTGGCATTCAGGTCCACCGTCGGGTAGAAGTTGGACAAGTTCTGGTCCACAGTGGCACGGGCTTCGGCGATACGGGCCGTGGCCAGGGCCAGGTCCTGGCTGTTGCTGGAGGCTTCCTGCAGCAAGCTGTCCAGCACCGGGTCCTGGAAGCCCTTCCACCAACTCAGCCAGTCCACATTGGTGGCTGTGCCGTTCACCGACAGCGTGGCGGGCACATCCAGCTCAGGCCGTTTGTAGTCAGGGCCAACAGGTGCAATACCGCAGGCAGACAGTACGCCAGCCGCTATCAGCGTTATAGCAAATTTAGGCATGCGCTTAAACATGGGCCGCTCCTTCGCCGTGGGCGGGTTTGTTCACGCTGTCGAAGTCTTCCGGATTGCTGCGGAAGTTCCAGTCGTTCACCAATTTAAAGAACAGCGGCACCAGGAACACCGCCAGGAAGGTCGCCGCAATCATGCCGCCGACCACGCCCGTACCAATGGACTGGCGCGCTGCCGCGCCAGCGCCGGTGGAGATGGCCAAGGGCACCACGCCCAGAATAAAGGCCAGCGAGGTCATGATGATGGGCCGGAAGCGCAGGCGTGCGGCTTCCAGGGCCGCAGCCACTGGCGTCATGCCGTCGTGCACCTTCATCATCGCGAACTCCACAATCAGAATCGCGTTCTTCGCCGATAGCCCCAGCAGCGTGACCAGACCAATCTGGAAGTACACGTCGTTCGCATGGTTGCGCAAGTACACCGCCACCAAGGCACCGAAGATACCGAAGGGCAGAGCCAACAGCACCGAGAACGGCAGCGACCACTTTTCATACTGCGCGGCCAGGATCAAGAAGATCATCACAAAGCCCGCGCCAATGGCCAGGCCCGCCGCGCCGCTGCTACGCTTTTGCTGGAACGCGGTACCGCCCCAGTCGAAACCCACGTCAGAAGGCAGCACCTTGTTGGCAGCGCGTTCCATGGCGGCAATCGCCTGGCCCGAGCTGAAACCTGGCTTGGGATCGCCCAGGATCTGGATGGACGGCAGCGCGTTGAAATGCTGCACGGACTCAGGACCGGCCACGAACTTCACGTCCGCCACCGAGCGCAGCTGGATCATCTTGCCGGCGTTGGAACGCACATACAGCGCGCCAATGTCGTCTGGCTTGGAACGGAACTGGCCTTCGGCCTGCATCAGCACCTGGTAGATACGGCCGCTCTTGTTGAAGTCGTTCACGTAGTAGCTGCCCAGCGTGGCCGCCAGCGTGTTGTAGATGTCGGCCACGGCGATGCCCATGGAGCGCGCCTTTTCGGTATCCACGCTCACAAACAGCTGGGGCGAGTTGGCTTGCCACAGCGTCTTCACGCCTTGCAGCTCGGGCTGCTTGTTGGCTTCTTCCAGCAGGGCTGGCAGCAACTGGGCCAGGCGGCGCACACCGCCGTCACCCTTGTTCTGCATGTAGAACTCGAAGCCACCGGTCTGGCCCAGGCCCTGGATCGCCGGCGGGCCGAAGGCCAGCGGCAAACCTTCCTTGATGCCGCCCGTCTTCATGTAGTACTCGCCCACCAACTGTTGGGCGGACTGGTCACGCTCGGCCCAAGGCTTCAGCGGGAAGAACATGGTGGCCGCCGACGACTTCAAGCCGCCGCCACCCAGGAAGTTCAAGCCCACCAAGCTGAACGTGGTGTCGATGTTCTTGTTACCGCCCACAGCGGCTTCGACCTGCTTGACCACCTGGTTGGTACGGTCCAGCGACGAGCCTTCCGGCAGGATGACCGCGGCAATGTAGTAGCCCTGGTCTTCGTCCGGCACCAGGCTGCTGGGCACGAGCTTGAACAGCACGCCGGTCAGCGCGCCCATGGCAACGAACAACACCAGACCCAGCACGCCACGCTTCAGGAAGAAGGCCACACCCTTGGTATAGCGGTGGGTCAGGTTGCTGAAGCTCTTGTTGAACCAGGTAAATACCTTGTTCTTGCGCTCCGCACCCGGCTTGAGCAACACGGCGCAAAGTGCCGGCGTCAAGGTCAACGCCACGATGCCAGACAGGCAAACGGCGATGGTGATGGTCACCGAGAACTGGCGGTACAACTCGCCCGCCAAGCCGCCCAGGAAGGCTACTGGAATGAAGGCCGCGCACAGCACCAGCACGATGGCGACCACCGGGCCGGTCACTTCACGCATGGCTTCAATCGCGGCTTCGCGCGGCGTCATACCCTCTTCATGCATCAGGCGCTCGACGTTTTCCAGCACCACGATGGCGTCATCCACCACGATACCGATGGCCAGCACCATGCCGAACAGGGTCAGCGTGTTGATGCTGTAGCCCAGCAGATGCAGACCCGCCATGGTGCCGATCAGCGACACCGGCACGGCCAGCGTCGGGATGATGGTGGCGCGCCAGCTTTGCAGGAACACATACACCACGATGAACACCAGCACCATGGCTTCCGCCAGGGTCTTCAGCACTTCGTGGATGGACTCCGTCACGAAAGGCGTGGTGTCGTAGGGGGTGGAGTAGGTCAGGCCTTCAGGAAACTTGGCCTTGAGCTCCTGCAGGGTTTTTTCCACCGCTTCACGGGTTTCCAGCGCATTCGCGCCGGTCTGCAAGAAGATACCGACAGGCACCGTGGGGTGGCCGTTCACGCGGCCGTAGAAGTTGTAGTCCTTGGCACCCAGCTCAACACGTGCCACGTCCTTGACGCGAACAATGGCACCATTGGCGCCGCTACGCACCACGATGTTGGCAAAGTCCTCCGGCTCCAGCAAGCGGCCCTTGGCGGTGACCGTGAGCGTCAGCTCTTCGGTATTGTTCGGCGGCGCGCCGATCTTGCCTGCCGCGTACTGCGCGTTCTGCTCGGTGATGGCGCCAGAAATATCACCCACCGTGATGCCCAGCTGGGCCATGCGGTCCGGGCGCAGCCAGATACGCATGGCGTAGTCCTTGGCACCGAAGATCTGCACATTGGTGGTACCGGGCACGCGCTTGATGGCGTCCAGCACGTTTTGCGTCACGTAGTTGGAGATGTACAGCGCGTCATAGCGGTCGTCGGGCGAGTAGATCGCCGCCACCGTCATGAAACTGGCCGAGCTCTTGGCCACGGTCACGCCCTGGCGCTGCACCTCTTGCGGCAGCTTGCTCAGCACCTGGTTCACGCGGTTGTTCACGTTCACCGCGGCGATGTCCAGGTCGGTACCGACGTCAAAAGTGATGCTGATGGACACCGCGCCGTCACCGGACGAGGTAGAGCTCATGTAGAGCATCTTCTCGACGCCGTTGATGGCCTGCTCGATAGGTGCAGCCACGGTGGTTTCCAGCACTTCGGCCGAAGCACCGGGGTAGACCGCACTAACGCTCACCACCGGTGGCGAGATTTCCGGGTAGCGCGAGATCGGCAGCACACGCATGGCTGCCAACCCGGCAAGCACCAGGAACAGCGATAGCACCGTCGCGAAGATCGGACGGTCAATAAAAAACTTGGAAAACATGGGTCAGTTGCTCCTTATTTCGAAGCAGCTTGCGCAGCACTGGCGGGCGCTGCAGGTGGTTTTTCTGCGGAAGCAGGCGCGGCAGCGGGCTGACCGTTGGCGGCCTTGGCCACATAGGGCACAGGCTTCACAGTCATGCCGGGCTCATGGGCTTTGATGAAGCCTTCGACCAGCACGCGGTCGCCGCTTTGCAAGCCCTTGGTGACGATCCATTCGCCCTTGCTCCAGCCGTCCAGCTCCACCGGGTGGGGTACCAGCTTGTCGTCCGGCGACACGGTGAACACCATCTTGCCCATGGGGCTGTCGATCACCGCGCGCTGTGGCACGGTGATGGAGTTCGGACGGCTGGCGCCGCTGAGCAGCACGCGCACGAACTGGCCGGGGCGCAAGCTGCCATCGGGGTTAGGGATCTCGGCACGGGCGTCAAAGCTGCCGGTTTGCGGATTCACCTTTTCGCTGGCGAAATTGAGCTTGCCGGCGCGTGGGAAGATGCTGCCATCGGCCTGCTTCACATTGACGGTAAAGCCCAGGCTGCCGTTGGCCGACCGCTGGCCGGGCACGCTAAGCTGGCCCGTACTCACTTGCTTGGTCATGCGCAGCAAATCGCTTTCCGATACGCTGAAGTTCACATACATCGGGTTGGTTTGCACGATCGTGGTCAGCAGGCTGTCGCTGGCCGACACCAGGGCGCCATCCGACTTGGATGCCGTGCCGGTGGTGCCGCTGATGGGGGCCACCACCTTGGTGTAACCCAGGTTCAGGCGGGCTTCGTTGGCCTGGGCCTGGGCCTGCTTCAGCGAGGCTTCAGCGGATTCCAGGGTGGACTTGCTGTCATCAAATTCTTTTTGGCTGATGGCTTTTTCAGCCGCCAACGGGGCCAGGCGGGCCTGGTCACGGCGGGCCTGGTTGACCTTGGCCTGGGCTACAGCCACATTGGCCTCTGCCGAAGCAACCTGGGTCTGGAAGGTACCAGGATCGATCTGGAACAAGGGCGTGCCGGCCTTGACCAGCGAACCTTCTTCGTACAAACGCTTTTCCAGAATACCGGCCACACGCGCACGCACCTCGGTTTCACGCGAACCGGCGGTCTGGCCCACATATTCCAGCTCAACCGAATGGGCCTGGGCCTGCACCGTGACCACGGACACCTCGGGCGGCGGCATCGCGCCACCCGGACCGCCCGCCGCACCGGTGGACTTGCCGCAAGCCACCAGCGCCAAAGGCAGGGCCGCCAACAAAAATGGGGATATCCAACGCCGGCGCGCAAAGCGGGCGTTGCGGTTGTCGGTCGATGAAGCGCGAGGAGATGCGATGGACATAGACATAGATGGTTTAATTGGATGGTGTAGTATCACATACATTCACGTATGTTTGTTTCAACTACGTTACTAACTATTACAGCAGCAAGAGACACGACCATGGCTAGAAAAACCAAAGAGGACGCTGAGCAAACCTATGCCGCGTTACTGGAAGCCGCGGAGCAGATGTTCTTTGACAAAGGTGTTGCCCACACCACGCTGAATGACATCGCCGCCGCGGCAGGAATGACGCGGGGCGCTATTTACTGGCACTTCAAGGACAAGGCCGACGTACTGCAAGCGCTGATTGCACAGGCCATGTTACCGATGGAGGCCATGCTTGTCGAACTTGATATATGCGCCGACGCCAATCCGCTGGCCGCGCTGCGCCAGATGTGCGTACGGGCACTGACAACGCTGGCCGGCTCGCCCCGGCAGCAGCGGGTGTTCAGCATCATGTTTTTCAAGTGCGAAAACATCGGCGAAGTCGTCACCGTAATGGAGAACAAGCTGGCACGGCGCGATGAATGCTTCACCCAGATCCAGGGTATTTTGGTACGCGCAGTGGGCAACGGCCAACTGCCAGCCGACACCGATGTATTCCTGGCTCAGCAAACCATCAATTTCTTTATCGCCGGCACCATGCGCGAATGGCTGCTGTCGCCTGACAGCTTCTCGCTGGAGAAAGCTGCGCCATCGATGGTGGATATGGTGATGGCCGGCCTGCAAACCAATCCGCCGCGCACCCCAAGCAACTAACACAGCGCGAAGTACCTCGCAAAAGGCCGCTACAGTCTGGCCCCATGCAAGGCCTGCACCTCACCGCCGATCTCCACCACTGCCGCTGCGCCAGCGCCTGGCTGCTGGATGCACAGCTGCTGGGCGTGGCCTGCCGCGATGCCGTTCAGGCCGCTGGCCTGCAGGCCGTGGGCGAACTATTCCATAGTTTTCCGGCTACAGCGCAGGGGCCAGGCGGGGTTACCGCTACCATTTTGCTAGCAGAATCACACTTGTGCGTGCACACCTGGCCCGAGCAGTCGGCCGTGACGCTGGATGTGTACGTGTGCAATTTCGGCGCCGACCACTCGGCCAAAGCCCAGCTGCTGCTGGACAGCCTGATCGCACTATTCATGCCCGGCCGCACCGAGCACCACCGCCTGCAGCGCGGCACACTGGCCCCGCAGCCGGGCTGACGCCATGCCGGCCCTGCCCCACCTACGCCCCTACCAACGCATTTACGCACTGGTGTGGCTGCGCCGTGTCAGCGCCCTGCTGGTTTTGCCGATCTGCGTCTGGGGCCTGGCCCGCCACCAGTGGTGGCCGGCGCTGGTCCTGCCCATGGGCGCCATGCTGTGGACAGCCCTGCGCGCCTGGGAGCAAAGCCTGCGCCGCCAATTCATACGCGACGCGGAATTTCCACGCTTTCTGGCCGCCAAAGTTCTGGAAGCCCACCCCGGCCTGCAGCCGCGCGATGCCGAGCTGGTGCTACGTGGCCTACGCCAGTTCTTCATGGCCTATCTGCGCAGCGGCCGGCAGTTCGTAGGCATGCCCTCCAAGGTGGTGGACAGCGCCTGGCACGCCTACATCCTGCACACCCAGGGCTATGCGCTGTGGTGTGAACGCGCATTCGGCCACATGCTGCACCACACCCCCGCAGAGGCCATGGGCAGCAATGCCCGGCGCAACAACGGCCTGCGGCGCACCTGGTACTGGGCCTGCAAGGAAGAAAGCATCAACCCGCGCAAACCCGCGCGCCTGCCACTGCTGTTTGCACTGGACTCCAAGTTCGGCATCGAAGGCGGCTACCGCTACACGCCAGACTGCCACGCCGTAGGTGCGCAAAGCGATGCCGGCGGCTATTGCGGCACCGACTTTGGCGGCAACAGCAGCGATGGTGGCGGCTGTGGTGGCGGCGATTTCGGCGGCTCCGACAGCAGCTCCGACAGTAGTTCCAGTAGCAGCGACGGCGGCAGCTCCGATGGAGGCGGCTGTGGCGGTGGATGCGGCGGCGGAGGCGACTAGGCGCCGGGTATCATTCCCTTTCAACACAAGCTAACGGAGCACACCATGGCCTTGATGGACTTCATCCGCAAACAGTTCATTGACATCATCCAATGGACCGAGGACAGCGACGGCACACTGGCCTGGCGCTTCCCCATGGCCGACATGGAAATCCAGAACGGCGCCGCGCTGGTGGTGCGCGCCTCCCAGGTGGCGGTCTTCGTCAACGAAGGCCAGGTGGCCGATGTGTTTGGCCCCGGCACCCACAAGCTGACCACGCAGACCCTGCCGGTACTCACCTACCTGAAAAACTGGGACAAGCTGTTCGAGTCGCCCTTCAAGAGCGATGTCTACTTCTTCAGCACGCGCCAGCAGATCGACCAGAAATGGGGTACGCCCCAGCCCATCACCATTCGCGACAAGGACTTCGGCGCGGTGCGGCTGCGCGCCTTCGGCAACTACAGCTTCCGCGTGGCCGACCCCAAACTCTTTCACACCGAAATCTCCGGCACCCGCGACAGCTATGGCACGGCCGACCTGGACGGCCAGCTGCGCGGCCTGGTGTTGCAGAACATCAGCAACGCGATTGCCAGCAGCGGCATCCCCTTCCTGGACCTGGCGGCGAACCAGCAGGTCTTTGCCCAGGCGCTGAGCACCCAGCTGGCGCCGGAATTCGCCAAGATCGGCCTGCAGCTAGACGGCATGACGGTGCAAAACCTGTCCCTGCCCGAAGACCTGCAAAAGATACTGGACCAGAAAATTGGCATGGGAATGGTCGGCAACGACATGGGCAAGTTCATGCAGTACCAGACAGCGCAAGCCATCCCCAAATTCGCCGAGGGCGCGGGCTCGGGCGGCGGTGTGGCAGGCGACGCCATGGGCCTGGGCGCTGGCGTGGCCCTGGGCCAGGTGCTGGCGCAAAACCTGCAGACTGGCCTGCAAGGCGGTGCGGCCGCCGCCGCAGGCGTGAAGCCTGAGGAAGTCATGGCCACACTGGAAAAGCTGGGTGAGCTCAAATCCAAGGGCATCCTTACGCAAGAAGAGTTCGACGCCAAAAAGACTGAACTGCTGAAAAAATTGGTCTAGCCGCAACTTAGCTTCGTGGCGACACCCAACCTCCAGCGCGCCTACCGCGCGCCCTGCCCTGGCTGCGGCGCGCCGGTTGACTTCCTGAGCGCGCAGTCCACCCACGCCATCTGCGCCTACTGCCAGAGCATGGTGGTGCGCAATGGCGAAGTGCTGCAGCGCATCGGCAAGATGGCCGAGCTGTTCGACGACCACAGCCCGCTGCAGCTGCAAGCCAGCGGCCGCTGGAAAAACCAGGGCTTCACCCTGGTCGGTCGCCTGCAGTACAAATACGGCGAAGGCCGCTGGACCGAATGGATCGCCCTGCTGGACGATGGCAGCAGCGCTTTTCTGAGCGAAGATAACGGTGCCTACGTCTTCAGCACGCCGCTGCGCGCCGAGCGTGAGCTGCCGGATGCCGAACACCTGCGTGTCGGCGCGACCACCGCCATCAACGGCAAAAGCTGCAGCGTCGCCTCCCAGCAAACCGTGGCGCTGATGTCAGCCCAAGGCGAACTGCCGCGCCTGCCCGCACTGGGCCAGCCCTTTGCCATGGTGGATCTGCGCAGCCCCGAGGGCGAGGTGCTGAGCGTGGACTACGGCAGCCAGCCACCCAGCCTGTCCATAGGCACATCCGTACAGCTGGAAGAGCTGCAGCTGGTGGGCCTGCGCGAGGAATCGGTCAAAGACGAGCAAGGCCGCCAGTTCAACTGCCCGCAATGCGGCGCCTCGATTACCCCACTGCTGGCCAGCAGCAAAAGCCTGGCCTGCGGCTCTTGCCACAGCCTGATCGACTTGACGGCTGGCGTGGGTGGCGAGCTGCGGCATGCGGTGCAAGACGAGCCCATGCAGCCGCTGATCCCCCTGGGCACGGTCGGCAAGCTGCAGGGCGCCGACTGGCAAGTGGTGGGCTTCCAGCACCGCATGGGCACCGAGCCCGGCGAGGAAGACGAGCAATTCGGCTGGGAAGAATACCTGCTGTACCACCGCAAGCGCGGCTTCCTGTTTCTGGTGGATGCGACCGACGGCTGGAGCGTGGTCAAGCCCGCCACCGGCGCACCCACGCTGGCCAAAAATGGCCAGAGCGCCAGCTACCTGGGCACCCAATACCGGCTGCAGAGCACCTACCGCGCCGAAACCACCTATGTGGCGGGCGAGTTCTACTGGCAGGTGCGGCGCGGCCAGGTCACATCCAACCAGGACTTCAGCAGCGGCAAGGGCCTGCTGTCGCGCGAGCAGTCGCCGGGTGAAGTGACGTGGTCGGTGGGCAGCAAGATCGACAGCAGCCTGGTGGCCAGCGCCTTCAAGCTGGAGGCCAAGAAAGACCTGCTCAAACGCAGCGATGCCATGCCCCTGAGCCTGAACGGCAACAACATCAACATCAGCATGGGCACGGCGATATGGGTGTTCGTGATCCTGCTGCTGGTGTTATTCATGGTGACGCGCTGCTCCGACTGCGACCCGAATGTGCAGAACTGCAGTTCCTCGTCCAGCGGCGGCACCCGCACCTCGGGTGGCTCTTTCGGCGGCTTCTCATCGGGCGGCGGCCACAAGTAATTTTTGAAGGAGATCTCCATGGATATTGAATGGTTGAAAGCCGGGGTCGTCTTCGGCTCCATCGTGTACGCGCTGATCGGCGTGGTGATCTTTGGCCTGTGCTTTGTGGTGATGGACAAGCTCACACCCTACAAGCTGTGGGAAGAAATCATCGAGAAGCAAAACCTGGCGCTGGCGCTCGTTGTGGCCGCCATGTCTCTCGGCATCTGCATCATCGTGGCGGCAGCGATCCATTGAACTTGGCGGACAAACCCGGGCCGCGCCCGGTCGAGGTGGCGCTGCTCGCCTCGGTCTTCATCGTGTCGGCCTGCGGCCTGGTGTACGAGCTGGCGGCGGGCGCGCTGGCCTCGTACCTGCTGGGCGACTCGGTGCTGCAGTTTTCCACGGTGATCGGCAGCTACCTGTTCGCCATGGGCGTCGGCTCCTACCTGTCGCGCTTTTTCGAGCGCCAGCTGCCCGCCCACTTCTTACGCATAGAACTGCTGGTAGCGCTGGTAGGTGGTGCGCTTCCAGCTCTTCTTTTTATAGCAAACGCATATCTGCCCAATGCCTTTCGCCCGCTGCTCTACAGCCTGGTGATCCTGGTCGGCACGCTGGTGGGGCTGGAGATTCCGCTGGTCATGCGCATCCTCAAGCGCAATGTGGCGCTGCGCGACCTGGTGTCGCAGGTGCTGACCTTCGACTACCTGGGCGCTTTGGCTGTGTCGCTGGCCTTCCCCTTGGTGCTGGTGCCCCATCTGGGACTCATACGCACCGGCCTGCTGTTCGGCCTGATGAACGCCACGGTGGCGCTGTGGGCGCTGTGGCTGTTCCGGCACGACCTGCGCCAATTCAAGGCGCACGCGCTGGCCTGCGTGGCGACGCTGGCCGCGCTGGCCGCCGCCATGGCGGCTGCGGACCTGATTACCACCTGGGCCGAAGACAAGCTCTACCAGGACCGCGTGGTCATTGCTCAGACCACACCCTACCAGCGCATCGTGGTGACGCACAGCGCGGGCGAAGGCAAGGCCGGCTACCGCCTGTTCTTGAACGGCAATCTGCAGTTTGCCCAGCGTGACGAGTACCGCTACCACGAGGCTCTGGTGCACCCTGTGATGTCTGCCTTCTCGGCCAGCGGCGCGGCGCCGAAAAAGGTGGCCGTGCTGGGCGGTGGCGACGGCATGGCGGTGCGTGAAATCCTGAAGTACCCCGGCGTGGAAAGCATCACCCTGGTCGAGCTGGACCCGGCCATGACCACGCTGTTCTCCACCCAGCCAGCGCTGGTGCAGCTCAACGGCGGCGCCCTGCTCTCACCCAAGTTGCACATCGTCAACACCGACGCGTTCAACTGGCTGCAGACCAACACCGAGACCTTCGACGTGGTCATCGTGGACTTCCCCGACCCGACCAATTTCGCCATCGGCAAGCTCTACACCAACTCGTTCTACAGCCTGCTGGACCAGCGCCTGTCGGCCAGCGGCTATGCCGTGGTCCAGACCACATCGCCCCTGGTGGCGCGCAAGAGCTTCTGGACCGTCGCCACCACCATCGAATCCGTAGGCCTGCACACCACGCCCTACCACGCCCACGTGCCCAGCTTCGGCGAATGGGGCTACATCATCGCCAGCCGCCGGCCCTACCGCATCCCCACCACGCTGCCACCCGGTCTGCGCTTCCTCAGCCCGCCCAGCCTGCCCGCGCTGTTCGACTTCCCGCTGGACATGGCCCGCGTGCCCACCGAGGTAAACCGGCTGTCGAACCAGGTGCTGGTGACGACCTATGAAGAGGAATGGGGCAAGGTGGTGGCGCGCTAGAGGCTGGCCATCGCCACCCGTGCTGCTGCCAAGTCCCAGGCCGCTTGGCCCACGGTTTTAAAAACGGGCACGGCAGCTCCTGGGGCGAGTAAAGTGTCCAGCGCGAAGGCCAAATCCCGCACCTGCCCCCAGTCCACGCCAGCCTGCAGCAGATCGCCGGCCTCATGCCGGGCGCCGCCCAGATCGTCCACCACGATCTGCCGACTGTGCAGCAGTGCCGCAGGAAATTCCGCCATGTCCGGCTTGAACGCGCCCACGCCTATGGCCAAGGTCTGCGTGCCGATGTGGGCGGGAATAACCGGCGTGCGCGATGTCGTCAGGGCCAGCACCAGATCGGTGGCGGGCAAAGCATTGTCCATTTCGCTCACAGCCATGGCAGTGGCACGGGCCTGCGGATGCCTGGCCTGCAGGGCGATACAGAACGACTGGGCGGCCTCCAGGCTGCGCCCCGCAATCCAGAACTGCACCAGGCCCAGATGCTCGACCAGCGCGTCCGCATGGGCGGCAGCCTGGGCGCCCGTGCCGATCAGTAGCGCCGTCTTCGGTGTATGCGGCGCCAGCATCTGGATGCCCAGCAGGGTGACAGCAGCGGTGCGGCGCGCGGTGACGGTGGGACCGTCCAGCAAGGCCAGGCGGCGACCGGTGGCGGTGTCCATCACCACCACTTCGCCCTGGATAACAGGCAAACCCTGGGCGGCATTGCGCGGGTGCACGGTGACCAGCTTGGTCACGCTCAGGTCATGGCCCACGGCGGGCATGGCCAGCAGCACGCCGCCTTCGGCCATGGGCACGACCAGACGCTCGGGCGCCTGGATCTGTTGCTGCGCCAGCTCGCGCGCGGCCTGGGCCACGGCGGGCACCAGCTGCGCATAGGGCAAGGCTCGGGCAGTCTGTGCGGCGTTCAGTATCTGCATGGCGACCTCAGCGTAAAAAGAAGCCGGTGGGGAACGGGTCCAGCTCTTCCAGCACCCACTGGTGGTGGCCCATGATGTGGGCGCTGCCGGTGACCTCGGTGAGCGCGCCGTCGAAGTCGCCGACCTTTACCGCCTGTGTGACCTTCACCTCGAACTTGCTGCCGACGATGCTGCCGTTCACGTAGTTGGCGCCCAGGGCCAACTGGCCGCGCAGAAATAGCTGGGCCGCCCGGCCCGAGGTGCCGGTACCCGTAGGCGAGCGGTCCACCTCGCGGTCGGCAAACACGCAGACGTTGGACTGGTCCACGCCCGCACAGTTGGGTGCGCTGTCGATGATGCTGCCGTACAACTGGTCCAGCCCCGGCTCCAGCGGGTGCTGGATTTTTACTTTGGCCATGACTGCGGCCTTGGTTTCCTCACCCAGCTGGATCAGTTGACGGACCAGTTCCGGCTTCACCGTCAGCCCGGCCTGTTCGGCATTCAGGTAGTAATAGAACGCGCCGCCAAACACAATGTCGCCGCGCACCGTGCCAAAGCTGGAGGTCTGTACCTCCAGGTCGCGCAGGTAGATGAAGGCCGGCACGTTCTTGAAAGTGACCTTGCCGGCACGCTGGCCGTCCCACTCCACAAAGGCTTCGATAAAGCCTGCGGGTGCGTCAAAGCCTATGCGCGTCAGCGGGATGGTGCGCTCCACGTAACCCAGCTCCACCAACACCTTACCCAGGGCGATGATGCCGTGGCCGCACATATCGCTATAGCCCTCGTTGTGGATGAAAATCACGCCGAAGTCCGCACCCGGCGTGGTGGGCGGCAGCAGGTAGGCACCGTACATGTCGGCGTGGCCGCGCGGCTCGTTCATCAGGAACTGGCGCAGGTCGTCGCGGTGGGTCTTGAGCCAGGCGCGCTTCTCCAGAATACCGTTGCCCGGCACGGCCGGCATGCCGGACACCAGGATACGCAGCGGCTCGCCGCCGGTATGGGCATCCACGGTCTGGACGCTACGGACTAGATTCAACATGGTGGACTTTCAGCAGAAATTGGGCAAGGCATCTGGTTTTATTTTAACCAAACTGGTTTTAAAATTATGCCAATTCATGAAACACACTGCCCTCTCCACCACTGAACCCAGCCCGTCACCGCTGCGCGTGCCACAGCTCTACGAACTGGTCGCCGAGCGTTTAAAGAAATCCATACTAGACGGTAGCTACCCGCCCAGCTCGCGCCTGCCGGCCGAGCGCGACCTGGCCACCACCCTGGGCGTGGGCCGCGCCACGGTACGCGAAGCCATGGGCGAACTGGTCAACCAGGGCGTGGTGCAGACCAAGCCCAACTCCGGCTCCTTTGTGCGCGACAACGCGCTGGAAGTGATGCGCAGCATGAAGGCAGCCCCCACCCAGCCCGACACCAGCCCCCTATCCACCCTGGCCGCCCGGCTGGCCATAGAGCCGCTGATTGCCCAGTTTGCCGCCGCCGTGGGCCGCCGCGACGAGGAAATAGAACGCCTGCTGGACCTGATGGAGCGCACCAGCGACCTGGGCGACCCGGCCCAGCGCCGCGACTGGAACGAGGCCGACCGCCAGTTCCACCACCGCATCGCCCTGATGACCGGCAACCCGGTGATGCAGGCCATCGCCCAGGTGGTGGCCGCAGCGGTGGACGAGCCGCTATGGCGCCAACTGCGCGACTACGGCATCCACGACCCGGCCCGTGCCCGGCTGTATGTGTACGAGCACCGGCTGATCTACGAGGCGATTGCCACCGGCAACCAGGACGCGGCCGGCTTCTACGTACGGCAGCACCTGGAGCGGGTGCAAAAGGACATGCTGGCGACCTGAAACCATCTATAACTAGGGTTTAGACAGCCCACAGGAGTCCGTTATGCGCCGCTTCATTTACACATTGCTCACCGCCAGTCTGCTCACCTGCGGGGCCGCGCAGGCCAAGGGCACCATGTCCGAAACCAACTCGGACGACCACCTGAAAGCCGCGCAGGCCGCCATCCAGGCGCGCAATTGGGGCCTGGCGCAGACCGAGCTGGACACGGCAGTGCGTGCCGACCCGCGCAACGCCGACATCCACAACCTGATGGGCTACACCGCCCGCAAAAGCCCCACGCCGAACCTGGCCAAGGCCTTTGAGCACTACAAGATCGCGCTGCAACTGAACCCCAAGCACCGCGGCGCGCACGAGTACATTGGCGAGGCCTATCTGATGAACCAACAACCCGCCGAAGCCCAAAAGCACCTGGCCGCACTGGAGCAAATATGCGGCAACCGCAGTTGCGAAGAATACGAAGACCTGGCCAAAGCGATCTCGGACTACCAGGCCAGCCACCCGTAAATACATCCTCAGGAGCCAACGCCCCGCCCATGCACCGCCGCCAGTTTCTCGCCACCGCCAGCACCCTGCCCCTGCTGGCTTGCCAAAGCCCATCCGAGATCACGGGCGGCTTCACGGGTATCAACTTCGAGCGCGGCCACCTGCTGCGCGACACCAGCAGCTACCCTGCGCCCAGCGTCACCCGCCGCACCGATGTGCTGATCGCCGGCGGCGGCGTGGCCGGCCTGGCGGCGGCGCGGGCCTTGCGCTTGAAAGGTGTTGAAGACTTCGCCCTGCTGGAGCTGGAGGACAGCGCCGGCGGCAACAGCCGGGGCGGCGCGGTAGACGGTATCGCCTGCCCGCTGGGCGCGCACTACCTGCCCGTGCCCGGCGACGATGCACCCGATGTGCAGGACCTGCTGGAAGAGCTGGGCCTGCGCAAGCGCGTGGCGGGTCGCTGGGAATACGAGGAACGCCATCTGTGCCACAGCCCGCAGGAGCGGCTATACCTGCACGGCGCCTGGCAGGACGGCCTGCTGCCGGTGGCCGGTGTGGGTGCCGACACGCTGTCCCAGTACCAGAAGATGGCCACGCTGGTGGAACAGTTGCGTGCACAGACACACTGGACCATTCCCATGTCAAATCGGCCGCTGGCGCAGGTACAACGTGCGCTGGCAGCTATCACTTTCGCAGCATGGCTGGAGCAGAACGGCCTGAACGACAGCTATCTGCGTTGGTACCTGGACTACTGCTGCCGCGACGACTTTGGCGCGGGTGCCGCTACCGTTTCGGCCTGGGCCGGCATCCACTACTTCGCCAGCCGCCACGGCTTCCACGCGCCGGGCGCAGATACCGGTGAACGTGACAGCGTACTGACCTGGCCCGAAGGCAATGCCTGGCTGACGCGCCGCCTGGCCGCGCCTTTAGGTGAGCGCTTGCACACCGGCCAGGTGGTGGTGCGCATAGCTGCGACCAAGCAGGGTGTGGAGGTGGATGCCTACAACACAGCCACCCACGCACTGGAGCGCTGGCAAGCACGCCGCGCCATCGTGGCGCTGCCGGTGTTCATTGCCGCACGCGTGCTGCAGAACCCGCCGGACTTCCTGCGCCAAGCCGTCGCTGCTACCACCTACGCGCCCTGGCTGGTGGCGAACATCCACATTGAGGCGCCGCTGTACGACCGCCCCGGCCCGGCGCCCAGCTGGGACAACGTGCTGTACCAGGCTCCCGGCCTGGGCTATGTGGACGCCATGCACCAAAGCCTGCAGCCGGTGCCCGGCGCCACGGTACTGAGCTACTACCGCGCACTGGGCGATGTGCCGGACGGCCGGCGCATGCTGCTGGAAAAACCCTGGGCACAGTGGCGCGACGAGATCCTGGCCGAGCTGGCTGCAGCCCACCCGGACATCCGCGGCAAAACCAAGCGCATCGACATCACCCGCTACGGCCACGCCATGGCCATACCCACACCCGCACTTTCAAGCCAAATCGGCCTGCAGCGCACGTTTAACCTGCGCGAGCAGCTACAAAAAACAGAGCATATTACCTTCGCGCACAGCGACTGGGCGGGTTACTCGGTGTTCGAAGAAGCCTTCACCCAGGGCCATCTGGCGGGGCTGGCAGGCGCGCTCAGCTAGGCTTCTTGGGGTCGAAATGGGTGGCACCGCTGCCGCCCGCCACCGAGTACAGCGCACCGGGTGCATTGCGGGTCTGTTGGAACTGCTCCAGCGTTTCGCCGCGCATGGCAGCGTAGATGTGCAGGTTCGACACGCCCAGCACCGCGCCCAGCTTTTCCAGCACGAAGAAGATCGCGCCGTAGTGCAGCAGGCCGCGCCAGTCGCGGGCGCGCAGCAGGCTGCACTCCTGCTCGGATAAGTCGGCGGCGGCAAAGCTGGCCTCGGGGTCGACTAGGAAGGCGGTGCGGTGCGCGGGCTGCACCATGGCGTGCAGATAGCGGTTCAAGCGGTAGGCCTGTGCGCTGCGCTTCAAGTCGAAAGGGTACGTGCCCCTGAGCGACTGGGCACCGTCCAGTTGGCGCGCCATATGCGCCTGGTGGCGGGCAATCTCGCCGGCCTGGGCGGGTGCGGCCAGGTTTTCATAGATGGCGGTGGCGATGCCGGTCATGGACGGCAGGTAGTAGCTCTGGTGCAGCTTGCGCACCTGGCTGGACAGGGCGCCGCGCATGGTCAGCCACATGATGACCTCGGCGCCCTCCAGCCCACCCAGCTCGGCGTATTCGGCCTGGGTCATCTCCGTCAGGCGCTGCGGGTCGTTTTCAAACATCTCCAGAAAGCGGGCGTCCCAGGCCGGGTTGTTGAAACCGGCGCGCTCACCGTGCACCTGGTGCGACAGGCCACCGGTAGCCACGATGGCCACGCGCAGGTCTTCGGGGTAGCTCTCGATGGCGCGGCGCAGCGCCTGGCCCAGCTTGTAGCAGCGGCGTGCGCTGGGTACGGGGAACTGCAGCACGCCCATCTGCAAGGGCACCACCTGCACCGGCCAGGCGGGCTCGTGCGGGCACAGCATGGACAGGGGCGAAAAGCAGCCGTGGTCCAGCGGCTTGTCCTGGAAGAATGACATATCGAACTCATCCGCCACCAGCGACTGGCCGATGTGCGCGGCCAGCGCCGGATGGCCTGGCACCGTGGGCAGGTCGCGCGCGCCGCCGCCCTCGTCGGCCACCTTCCACTCGGGTCCCACGCCCAAGGCAAAGGCCGAGTAGTGGTCGAAGAAGAAGGAGGTGATGTGGTCGTTGTAGATGAACAGCAGCACGTCGGGCTTTTTGTCCTGCAGCCAGGCCTGCACCGGGGCAAAGGCCTCGAAGATGGGCGCCCAGACCGGGTCATCCTGCTTGTTGCGGTCGAAAGCGAAGCCAATCGTTGGCGTGTGGGATGCGGCAATACCGCCAATGATGGTGGCCATGGTTTTCTTTCTAATAAGCGAAGCGCTCAGTGCGCTCTCTGTGATGCGTAGGGAATCGTCGGGGTGTTCGCAATACCGCGGCGGTTCAGCAAAATCGCCAGACCGGCCAGCACCGCAGGTACGGCCAGCACGGTGAAGATACCTTCAAAGCCCCAACCCAGGCTGAGCAACAGGCCGCCAATGGATGAGCCCATGATGCTGCCCAGGCGGCCCACGCCCAGCATCCAGCTCACGCCGGTGGCGCGGGCCATGGTGGGGTAGCAACCAGGGGCAAAACCGTTCAGCCCGGTCTGCGCACCGCTCAGGCAGAAGCCCACAGCCACCACCAAAGCGACGATGGAGGCGGACATCAGACCGTTCAGGCCCATCACGACCAGGGCCACAGCTCCCAGAATGTAGGCACCGGCGATAACCTTATTCGGATTCATGCGGTCCATCAGCCAGCCGACCAGCAGCGCGCCCACGGTGCCGCCCAGCTGGAACATGGCCGTCACATTGGCGGCGCGGTCCACCGACATGCCGGCGTCTTTCATCATGGTGGGCAACCAGCTGGTGGTCAGGTAGATCACCAGCAAGCCCATGAAATAGGTCACCCACAGGGTGATGGTGCGCAGGCGAAAGCCCTGGTGGAACAGCACGGCCAGGGGTTGGCGCGCGCCCACGGCGGCTTCGCCGGAGATGAATTCCTGCACGCCGTGCAAGGCGCTTTGGCTGACCTTGGCCAGCACTTTGCTGATCTGGCCCGCGGTGTAGCCGCGCGTCACCATGAAGCGCGCCGACTCAGGCAGGAAGAAGAACAGCATGGGCAGCAGCAGCAAGGGCAAGGCGCCGCCCATCACCAGCACAGACTGCCAGCCAAACGCCGGTATCAGCGCCGCGGCCGCAAAGCCCACCATGGCCGAACCCAGGTTGAAGCCGGTGAACATGATGGCCACCAGAAAGGCACGCCGGCGCTCTGGCACGTATTCAGACAGCAGCGTAGTGGCATTGGGCATGGCCGCGCCCAGGCCCAGGCCGGTCAGCAGGCGCAGCAAGGCCATTTCGGTGGGGTTGCGTGCGAATGCGGTAAACAAGGTGCACAGGCCAAAGCCCAGCACCGACAACAGCAGCACCTTGCGGCGGCCAAACCAGTCTGAAGACGAACCGGCGAACAGGGCGCCCAGCGCCAAGCCGATGGGGGCCGCCCCCATCACGATGCCGAAAGCGGGGCGCGAGATATGCCATTCGGCCAGGATGGACGGGGCGATGAAGCCCATGATGGCCACGTCCATGCCATCCACGGCGACGATCAAAAAGCACAGCACCACCAGCCACCACTGGTTGCGTGAGAGGGGTCTGCTGTTGATGAATTCCCGGACGTTCAGGGTAGGGGCAAGCTGCATGGCGAAAAAAGTCTCCGTTGTAATTTTTGAGAGCTGGCGCTGGAGCCAGATTTGCAAGGACCGCATTCTGGGCAGGCCGCTGACTTCCGCACAGATGCCACAAAACACACCGCGATAACCGCTGGCTATCGCGTTTTGCCAATAGGCCGCGAGTCGTTACCATCCGGGCCATGAAACTCACGACGCTACGGGCCCTGATCGCCACCATCGAAGAAGGCAGCCTGCGCAGCGGCGCCAGACGCATGCAGATATCGCAACCCGCCCTGACCAAGATGGTCCGCGAGCTGGAGCTAGAGCTGGCCACCACGCTGCTGGTGCGCACCTCCAAAGGCGTGCTGCCCACGGCCCAGGGCACGGTGCTGTACCAGCGGGCTCTGGCGGTCTGCAAGGAGCTGGGCACGGCGGTGGATGAAATCAACCAGCTGGGCGGCAAGATGGTTGGTTCGCTGCATATAGGCGCAGTGCCACTGGCGGTGATGCTGCTGATTCCTGAAACCCTGCGCACCTTTGGCCGCGAGTTCCCCGAGATCCAGCTGCGCGTCAGCGAAGAGCTGTACCAGGCGCAGATGCAGCGCCTACGTAACGGCCATGTGGACATCGCCGTGGGCGGCATTCCCACCGGGTTGTCATCGGGTGAATTCGTGGTGGAACCCCTGCTGCAAACCAGCATGGTGGTGGTGGTGCGCAAGGGCAGCCCCCTGGCGAGCGCGACCTCGCTGCAGCAGCTGATGGGTGCCAAATGGGTGTACACCGGCGCCTCCAACGACACCGGTTACGCCAAGCTGCTGTTTGAAAGCAATGGCCTGCCCGCACCGCCGGTAGGCGCCATCGTGAACTCCACTCTGGCCCTGTTGTCGCTGGTGGCCACCGGCGACTTCGTGGGACTGATGCCGCAGCAGATCGCCACCCACCCCATGGCCGCACCATTCCTGAGCCTGGTGCCGCTGGCAGAGGGCGGTTTTCCGCTCACCGTGGGCGCCATTGTGCGTAGCGACTCGGTGCTGTCGCCCGCCATACGCCACTGCATTGCCCACCTGCACAGAGCGGCGCACCAGTTGTCACGCCAAAGTGCGGGCACTCTGCTGCCTTAGGGCTGAATCGGCTGCAGGCAGCCCGCCCCCATGACCTGGATCAAATACAAGCTCCGCCAATCCACCTAAGCTGCGGCAGCTTGAAAGGATTCTGAACATGGCACAGCTGGAATGGAGCGACGCACTGGTCTTGGACCTGGCGGAAATGGACCACACCCACCACGAATTTGTAGACCTCTTAGCACTGGTGGAAACCGCGCCGAACGACAGCGTGGTCCGGCACTGGGCCGAGTTGATCACGCACACCGAAGCGCATTTCGGCCAGGAGGACGCGTGGATGCGTGACACCGGGTTTTCATCTTCCAACTGCCACAGCCTGCAGCACAAAGTGGTGTTGCAGGTGATGCGCGAAGGCCTGCGCAACGGGCATGACGGCAAGCTGGACGTGGTGCGCGACATGGCCCGCGAGCTGGCCGCCTGGTTCCCTGCCCACGCCCAGTCGATGGACGCGGCGCTGGCCCTGCATTTGCGCGGCATAGGCTACGACCCGTCCACCGGCCAGGTCGCCATGCCACAGGCCCTGCCCGAGGCCCCGATCCACGGCTGCGGCGGAGCCAGCTGCTCGGACATGACGCGCCAGGCCGAGACCAGCGCAGCCTAGTAACCATGCCCATCATGTTATGGTTCGAGGTGAACACCCACCCTCGGTAACCTAACTATGTCGGAACCGCAGACGATCACGGATTCTCCGCGCGCAAAAGATACTTCGCTTCAGCAAAACGGTCGCTTGGTTGCGCCAATCACCAGCGCGGCTTTACCCCCGCCACCCACCCTGCCCGCCTGGTTGGAGGCCGGATTGCAATCGGGCGCGGAGCACGTCACCATCCTGGCCCAGCGGGCTTACCGATTACACGCCGTTCAAGTCGACACCCCCCTGCTAATGGTGCCCTTGGCCGGACTGAAACGCTTGGAGGTCGATGGCAAGCAGGCCGAGGTGGCGTGCGGTGAGTTTGTCATGCTGCACCATGCTTGCAGCATGGGGGTTGAAAACATACCCCCGCCGGGTACCACGGATGCCTACCGGGCTTGGGCAGTGCCGTTCCCATGGAGAGTGGTAACACTGGCGCGTACCTTGGTGGGCGCGCACAGTGCCACTGCGCCGGCGGCGGCGCTGGCCAAACCCTTCAGTTGCGGGGATTTGACAGCTTTATTGCCTGGCGTACGGGCCTATTTGACCGCCATGTCTCCTGCGGGTTGGGCGCCCGACGCCGCGCAACGTGACCATGCCTTGCTTGGCTTGCTGCTGGCTTTGGTTCGAGCAGGCCATGACCCGTTTTTGTATGCCCAAGACCCATCGGTGGTGGCGCGCATTCGCTTGCTGGTGGCTGCGGCGCCAGAGCGCAACTGGACCTCGGGCGACTTTGAGCTTGCCTTGCATATGAGTGGCGCCACCTTGCGCAGACGCTTGGCGCAAGAAGCGACCTCGTTGCGGCACATTTTGCGAGAAACCCGTTTGCTGCACGGCCTGGCTTTGTTGCAGTCCAGCCGTCGCCCGCTCAAGTCCGTCGCTTTGGCTTGCGGCTATCTGTCGGTGGCTAGTTTTAGCCGCAGTTTCATGGCCCAGTTTGGAGTCGAACCCAGCGCGGTATCCAATACCTGAGCGTTTCACGCATTTCTTTGAGCGCCTGGCGTTGGCGAACTCCTGGAACATCAACCCCAACACACGGCATATCACTGTTGCCGGTGTCGGCTTGCGAGATCGGCGATTCAGATCTCGGTTTTTCTACCAGGAACTCTTCATGAAGAAATCTTTTATCCCCTTGCTCTGCGCGTTGGGTTTGAGCGCAGGCGTGTCTTTAAGCGTACATGCTCTGGAGCTGAACAGTACAGACATCGCCAACGAAAAAACACTGGACAGTGCCCAGGTGTACCAAGGCTTTGGATGCAGCGGCGGCAATGTATCGCCCGCCCTGAACTGGAGCGATGTGCCTGCAGGCACCAAAAGCTTCGCCATCACCGCCTACGACCCAGATGCCCCCACGGGCAGCGGCTGGTGGCATTGGAGCGCATACGATCTGCCCGCGAGCCTGCGCAGTTTGCCAGCAGGTGCAGGCAAACCAGGTGCCTTGCCTGGTGGCGCCAAGCAAGGGCGCAATGACTTCGGCAGCAACGACTTTGGCGGCGCTTGCCCACCCCAAGGGGACAAGCCGCATCGCTACATCTTTACCGTGTTTGCACTGAAGGTGGACAAACTGGAACTACCCGCAGACGCATCAGCGGCCTTGATTGGCTATATGTTGAATGCAAACAAGCTGGCTACCGCCAGTATCACGGCAAGGTTTGGCCGCTAGGGACACCCTGGATCATTCCCTGCGTTCTGCCGATTGAATTCCAATCGACGGTTTGCTGCAGGGCGTTTTGGGCCTGCAGCCAAACCTCGATCTTTGATTGCAGCAGTCGCCGACGGGCAACCCGCCGATCTGAGGCTACGCGGAACGCCGCCGGTGCCTGCACAATGGTGTCATCGCTTGACACCCCCGCAAAGGCAGCACCATGGCAGACGCGCACATCGCCGTTCCGGTTTACCCTCCTCTAGAACCCTACCGCAGCGGCACGCTGGCGGTGGACGATATCCATACCCTGTACTGGGAAGAATGTGGCAACCCGGACGGCGTGCCTGTGCTGTTTCTGCACGGCGGGCCGGGCTCGGGCATATCGCCCAAGCACCGGCAATTCTTCGACCCTGCGTACTACCGCATCGTGCTGTTCGACCAGCGCGGCGCGGGCCAGTCCACGCCGCTGGGCGAGGTCCGCAACAACACCACCCAGCTGCTGGTGCAGGACATCGAGCAGTTGCGCGAGATGCTGGGCATTGGCAAGTGGCTGGTGTTCGGCGGCTCCTGGGGCTCCACCCTGGCCTTGGCCTATGGCGAAACCCACCCCGAGCGCTGCAGCGGCTTTGTGCTGCGCGGTATCTTCCTTTGCACCCGGGCCGAGGTGGACTGGTTTCTGAACGGCATACGCTGGTTCTTCCCCGAGGCGCATGCGCAGTTTGCCGGCCATATCCCCGAGGCCGAACGCGGAGATTTACTCAAGGCCTATGTGCAGCGCCTGTTCAGCGATGACCCGGCTGAAAGCCTGGCCGCCGCCCGCACCTGGAGCCGCTATGAAGGCAGTTGCCTGCACCTACTGCCGCACCCGGAGGTGGCCGATACCTTTGGCTCCGACACGGTCGCCCTGGGCGTGGGCCGGCTGGAGGCGCACTACATGCGCAACGCGGCCTTTCTGGACGAGAACCAGCTGGTGCGCGACGTGAGCCGCATCCGCCACCTGCCGGCCACCATCATCCAGGGCCGCTACGACGTGGTCTGCCCGCCGCGCTCAGCCAAGGCGCTGCACGCAGCCTGGCCCGAAGCCAGCTTCACGATGGTGGAAGACGCAGGCCATGCGGCGTTTGAGCCCGGCATCGCCAGCGCACTTGTCGCGGCCACCGATCGCTTCAAGCTGACCGGCTCGCTATAGGGCTGCAGCGCCCACCACCGTTCAGCTACGGCGCGCCGTAAGCCACTGGGTAGGCGGCAGGGCTTCGGCCACCACGCGCACTTCGCCGATGTTGCCGAAGAATCCATCCGCGCGATCGCCGTCCCAGGAGCCCGCCCCCACCACCCAGGGAGAGGTGGCGGACAAAGTGGCCAGCCCCGGCACATTGCTGGTGTTGCGCAGTACGGGGGCGCCTTCCACATACATCACCGTGTCATGCGTGGCGGGGTCGTTGACGATGGCGATATGCACCCAGGTATCCGCAATGATCTCGCCCGACCAGCTGGCCATGCCCTCGCGCGACCCGCTGGTGTCGGGCACCACCTCCCACTGAACCTCACGCAGACTGGAGATGGCGAAGAGCATGGGGGGCGACTCTGGATCGCCACCGTCGAAGCCAGACAAATCGCCACGCTTGCCATCGCGGGTCATGATGTTCATCCAGGCATGCTTGGCCTTGTCCCAAGCCTTGTCGATCTTGATGAAGGCCTCCACCGTATAGCCCGAGCTGGTGAATGTTTGCGCATTGATGGCGGCCGTGGCGTCGGTCAGGAAATAGCTCATGCGTGGCGTGTTTTTATTGGTGTTGATAAACGCCACCGACCCGGGAGCTGCAGACAAATGGTGGTGGTCACTGCTCCACACCACATCACCCACTTCCGCGCCCACAATCACGCTGGCATTGAGCTGGTCACGCGTGAGCGGGTTGGCACCGGTGACATCGGCGATCTGCGTTCCCGGCGCAACGGCCATGCCTTCGGTGCCGCCAAAAAAACGCCAGTGCGCCACGGTGGAAGCGACCTTGGGGTAATCGTCCGTATCGCGGGGTGCCACCGGCTGCACAACAGCTGGCTCGGTAAAACCCTGCAACACCAGGGCTTTCGCCTGGTCCACCAAAGACGATGCCACGGTGGCCTTGCCAAGCCCAAAGTTGGGATTGAACCGGGAGAAGCGCTTGGCAAAATCCATAGGGATTTCGAAGCTGTGGTTGCTGGCGGTCAACACCGCCTGGTCGAATGCATTCAAGGTGTCCGCTGGCTTCATGGGGACCCAGGGGGAGAACGACAACACCTTGATCAGCTTGTGGGTCAGGTCAAACTCATACAAGCGCATCAGGCCATTGCCGCCCTGGTAGGCCATCTGGTAGTCCACCACCATTTCTTCGACCGCGTTGCCAAAATCGTTCACCTTGGTCAAATGCGCGCCCCCGTGGTGGTGGCCGTTGAGGGTCATGAAAATCTGGTCGTTGTCGCGTATCAATTTCTCCCACAGCATCTTGCCGTAGCCGGTCTCCAAGGGGCTCACGGCGTCGGGTGCAATATTCAACAACTGGTGGTTCACCAAAATGACGGGCAAGCTGGGGTGGGCCGCAATCACGCCCCGCGCCCACGCAATTCCGGCATCAGAAATGCGCCAGGACAAGGACAGCACCAGGAACTGCTGCTCCTGCGCCGTGAAGATGTGGTACTCGTGGAAGCCGGTGCTGTCACGCTCGCCAAAGGTACTTTGGCGCTTGGCGCGCTTGGCACCAAACCACTGCAGATACGGCTCGTTGGCCAGTACACGCTGGGTGTCCGTGCCGGTGGTTGGGCTGGCATCAAAGTCCACATCGTTCAGCACATCGTGGTTACCCGCCAGGATCGAATACGGGATCTTGGCCACCTCCAGTACCTGCATGGCGGTATCGGCCACCTTCCATTGCTCGGGCTTGCCCACTTGGTCCACCACGTCGCCGAGGTGGATCAGAAACGGGATATTCAGCTTTTTTGCGTTGTCCGCCACCCATTTCGTTTGTGCGAAATATGGCTCGCTGCCGTAATGCCGCTCGTACTGGCTGCTTTCAGAGGAAGTCGCGTAGCGCGAATAGAACTGGGTGTCGGGCAACACAGCCAGTGCGAAGCTGGAGATCGGGGCGACCGAATCACCGTCACCACCGCCGCAGGCGCTGAGCGACACACCCGCAGCCAGGGTCGAGGCGGACGCCAGACCCAGCTTCAACACATTGCGGCGCTGCAGCGCACCGCTCGCGTCCGACACACGCTGTGCAAGAGGTTTCGGCAAAAAACTTTTCATGGAACGCATACCCAGTGGTTTGTATGCGCCCAATATATTTACAGAAAATTAAAAAAATATTACAAACCCGTACACAAGACGATTTACCCGCCAATGCGCAAGTAAAGATGGAAGCGGCCCACGCAAGCCAGGCCGCTCCGGACTGCGCGCGCTATTTCAAGCCCAAGATCCAAGCCGCCAGTTGCCGGGCTTCGGCCTCGGACACTTGGGGGTTGGCTGGCATGGAGTCCATTTGGTCGGTGGGCCCGCCATGGACGATGGTATGGGCCAGCTTTTCCACCATGCCCGGCTGGCCTGCGTACTGCACCGCGATGTCTTTGAATGCCGGCCCCACGACAGCCTGGTTGACCGCATGGCAGTCCAGGCAGTTCTTTGCCTGGGCCAGCGCCAGCTCATCGGCCGCGACAGCCAGCACCGGGCCTAACAGCATGCCCACGGCCAGCAGCCACTGTTTACGCAACTCCATCTTGATCCCCTTTTTGAAAATACTGAAACAGCCGGTCCAGTTCAGCTCAGATACGCCGACTCTTTGAACGTCAGATCGGCAGGCCGGCCAATATTCACGGCCCAGTCGGCCATCATGCTGGCCGGCATGGCCTTGGCAAACAGGTAGCCCTGCAGCTCGTCGCAATTCAGCGCCGTCAGCACATCACGCTGGGCGGCGGTTTCCACACCCTCGGCCACCACACTCAGGCCCAGCGCGTGGGCCAGCTGCACCACGGCCGCAACAATGGCACGGGCGTCGGAGCTGCTCTCCAGATCCTGTACAAAAGACTGGTCAATCTTCAGCTGGCTAACATGCAGGCGGCGCAGATAGGACAGGCTGGAATAGCCGGTGCCGAAGTCGTCGATGGACAGCTTGACGCCGATCCGGCCCAGGTTTTCAAAAGCCTTGAACGTGCCTTCCGCATCCTCCATGGCCACGGACTCGGTGATCTCGAAAATCAGCAGCGCCGGGTCTACCGCGTAGCGTTGCAAGGCAAGCTCCACGCGCTGCACCAGATCGTCCTGTCGCAGCTGGTGCACCGACAAATTGATGGCCACGCGTATGCGCAGGCCCTGCGCCATCCACGCGCGCATCTGCTGGCAGCCTTCTTCTATGACCCAGTTGCCCAGTCGGTTGATCAGGCCAAAACGCTCTGCCACGGGAATGAACACGGCCGGACTGACCATGCCGCGCATCGGGTGGTTCCAACGCAACAGGGCCTCTACCCCAGTGATGAGACTGCCGCCCGCGCCCACCTTGGGCTGGTAATGCAGGGCCAGCTCACCACCGTTCTCCATAGCCCGGCGCAGGTCGTGCTGCAGCTCGATCTGCTCGCGTATGCCGGCATTCATGTGTGGCTCGAAAAACGCATACGCCGTGCCACCGCCGCGCTTGGCAGCGTACATGGCCGCGTCGGCATGGGCCATCAGCTGGTTGCGCGTGCCGTCTGAGGGGTACATGGCGATACCGATCGAGCAGGACAGGCGCACCTCGTGCTCACCGCCCGTCACCGGCTGGGTCAGCTCGTCGATGATGCGCTGGGCGA
The DNA here is from genome assembly GCF_059418745.1 of Rhodoferax sp. GW821-FHT07F03. Classification (NCBI taxonomy): domain Bacteria; kingdom Pseudomonadati; phylum Pseudomonadota; class Betaproteobacteria; order Burkholderiales; family Comamonadaceae; genus Rhodoferax; species Rhodoferax sp. GW821-FHT07F03. The sequence continues at coordinate 239,908 of NZ_JBWKQM010000003.1, read as the reverse complement.
TCTGTGCCGTGGCGGTGGTGTCCAGCCCGCCCTCCAGCAGCAGCACGAACTCGTCGCCACCTACGCGTGCCACGGTGTCCGTGGTGCGGGCCACGCGGGCCAGGCGCTGGGCCATTTCGCGCAACACCATGTCGCCAAAGCCATGGCCGAAGGAATCGTTGACGGGTTTGAAGCCATCCAGGTCCACAAACAGGACGGCCAGCAAGGTGCCGTCGCGCACGCTACGCTCCACCGCCAAGGCTACCCGGTCGTCGAACAGCAGCCGGTTCGGCAGGCCGGTCAGGGCATCACGGAAGGCCAGTTGCTGCAGCTCGGTATTGGCTTTTTGCAGGGAGGTGGCCAGCACCTCGGTCTTGCTTTGCATGCGCGCGTCGATAACGGAGGTCAGCATGGTCATGGTCAGCAACACCACGGTGGCCACCGACACCAGCAGGCCCAGGCCGTCACCGCCCAGCTCGTTCGCGCTCCGGCACAGCGAACCCAGGGGGAACGACGCCGCCGCCATGCCGGTGTAATGCATGCCGCTGATACCCGCTCCCAGCACCAGTGCAGCCACCAGTTCCCAGCGCCGGGCGGCCCAACCCTTCAGGCCGCGCAGCCAGAAAAAGATCAACAAGGCCACGGCCGAAGCCCCCACTGCCACGGCCACCGAAGCCAGCACCCAGGGCGTGGACCAGCGGATGCCGGGCACCATGTCCATGGCCGCCATACCGGTGTAGTGCATGGCGCAAATGCCAGCGCCCATGGTGATAGAGCCGCCCAGCAGGCGCGCCATGGTCAGTCGATTGCGGCTGGCCACATACAGGGCGATCGCCGATACCACCACCGCCGCCACCCAGGACAACGCCGTCACCACATAGCCATAGCCCACGGCAAACGGCAAGCTCATGGCCAACATGCCCACGAAGTGCATGGACCAGATACCTGTGCCCAGGGCCAGCGAACCACCAGCCCACCAGCCTATGCTCAGCAAGCGGTCCTGCACACGTACACGTTTGGCCAGGTCCAGCGCCACATAGGACGCAAAACTGGCGATCAAATAGGACACCACCACCACCCAAGGGGCATAGCTGACGTCAATAAACGGGGTATCCATGGCGGCCCTAGTGGATAAATGAGGTGCGCCAAAGCGCGCATGCGGCCCAGAATTATCGGAGATAGCAAATGCCCTTGTGCGCTCCGTACTACCTATGCGGAGGCACTGTGGGTCAAGGCGCGGCGCCCGGCAATGGCAGATCCAGCACCGCCTCCAGGCCCGGCTGCGCGGGTCGCAAAATGAGCTGTCCGCCATGGGCCTGCGCCACCAGCCGGCACAGGTACAGACCCAGCCCCACGCCGCCGGTGCCGCGCTGGCGCGCCGCATCGGCCCGGTAAAAGGGTTCGGCCAGTTGGGCCCACTGCGCCTCGGCCACGCCGGGTCCATGGTCCCGCACGCGCAACTGCACGCCCTGCCCCACACTCTCCAGATGCACCTCCACCGGAGCCTGGCCGTGCAATTGGGCGTTGTGCACCAGGTTGCGCAGCAGCAGGCGCAAGCGTGCGCGGTCCAGCGGCCAGGCGGGCAAGCCGGGCTGCAAATGCAGCTGTACGGCCGGGTCCGTCACCACCTCCCGCACCAGCGCGGCCAGATCGGTGGGCTCCAGGTACAGGGCCGCATGCGGGCTGGCCAGGCGCTCGCTCTCCAGCAAATCGCTGACCAGGTCGCGCATCAGCGCCAAGTCGCGCAGCAGGGGCTCCCGCAGAGGCTGCAGCTCGGCGGTTTCGGGCAGCAGTTCGGTATTCAATCGCGCCCGAGTCAGGGGTGAACGCAACTCGTGGCTGATGGCCAGCAGCAGGCCGCGTTTGGCCTCCAGCATCTGGTGGATATCTTGCGCCATAGTATTGATGCGCTGGGCCAAGTCGCCCAGTTCGTCCCGGCGGCGCAGCGGTATCGGCTGGCTGAAATTGCCCGAGCCATAGCGCTGCGCACCCAGACGTATATCGTCCAGCGGGCGCAGCAGGCGGCGTACCACCGCATAAGCCACAGCGGTGAGCAGCAGCAAGACACCCAGCGTGCCCCATACGATGAAGTGGCGCGACTGCGGCCAATCCTCCTCCGTCCCGCTCAAGCCCAGGCCTAGCACCACGCGCGTACCGTCGGCGGTGGTGCGCGACAGCAGGCCGGGCTCGCCATCGTCACCATGCCTGCGACCCCTGCTACGTTCGGACTTGCCGGGATGCGAATCCCAATGCACTTGCGGGCCGTCCAGACGCACCGACAAAGGCAAGCGCTGCACCAGTGCCTGGGCCCGCTCTATGCTGGGCGGACTGCCCAGGTCGGCCACCAGATGGTCCACATAGTCGGCCAGCAGCGGCCGCGCAGCGGCGCGCCAACCGACCGAAAAAGCCTGCTGCATGCCGCCCACAAAGGCGACCGACATGGCCAACGCCAGTGCCAGGAACAAGCCCACCAAGCGCCAGCGCAGCGAGTGTTTGAAAGCATGGCGCGCCCTGCGCCAGCGGGCAGGCCGCCTACGCACGAGCCACCGCCAATGAGTAACCGGCGTTACGCCAGGTTTTGATGCAGTCCAGCGGCTCCAGCTTCTTGCGCAGGCGGCTGACCAGCAGGTCTACCGCGCGGGTCTGCAGCTCGGCCTCATGGCCGCGCAGGCGGTTCAGGATGTCATCGCGGCTGAAGACCTTGCCCGGCTCGCGCGCCAGCAGGCCCAGCAACTCGAATTCGGTACTGGTCAGCTCCACCGCCTCGCCGTGGCGCCGCACGCTGCGGGTGTCCAGGTCGATCGCCAGGCCGTCGAATAGCAACTGCTGCAGCGCATCGGGCTGGCGCTGGCGGCGCAGCACGGTCAACAGCCGGGCCACCAGCTCGCGCGGCTCAAAGGGCTTGGGCAGGTAGTCGTCGGCGCCCAGCTCCAGGCCGACCACCCGGTCCATCACCTCGCCGCGCGCGGTCAGCATGATGATGGGGATGTCGCTGTCCTTGCGGATGGTGCGGCACAGCGCGAAGCCATCCATCTCGGGCAGCATCACGTCCAGGATGGCGGCATCCAGCCCGCCCTGGCGCAGCAGTGCCAGCCCGGCGCTGGGCGTAAGTGCGCAGACCAGCTCCAGGCCAAAGCGCTGGAAGTACTGGGCTAGCGGCCCGCCCAGTTCGGCGTCGTCATCGATCAGGAGGATTTTCGGCATGCTGGATTCTCTACCCAGGCGTCAGTTAACACGCGCCCCCCCAGAAACACCGCAGAGCTGGCTTTGCCAGGCTGCTGGTGTTGCCCCACCTCAGGGGGGGTTGGCGAAAGACGCGTAGCGCTGCAGCCTAAGGGGGAACAACAGGCTCATCCGTGGCGCCACATGCCGCCCCGGCGCTGCAAAAAGTCTCGCACCTGCTGCTGCTGTGCCGGGTTGAGCGCGTCATAAAAGTCGGCCGCGGCGGCAATCACCTCAGGGCTCTTGCTGCGCAGGGCGCTGGTCTTTTCCTCCACCATGGCCTGGGCGCGGCTGCGGTTGAACTTGGCGCCGTTGACCAGGTCCAGCATGTCGGCACGCGGATCACCGCCGGCCATCAAGGCCTTGCGCTGCTCCTGCAGCTTGTCGCCGAGCACGCCCAGCAGCTGCTTCTGCGCATCGTTCAGCTCCAGCTTCTTGCCGACTTTCTCGATCATCTTGCCGCGCATCTCGGCGCTGCGCTCTTCGGTCATCGGACCGCCGAAGCCGTGCTCTCGGTGGCCCATGCAGGCGCTGAGGCTACCGGCCAGGAGGCCGGCGCCCATCAGGCCAAACAAGCTGCGTTTCAGGTTTCTATGGAAGCGAAATTTCATGGTGTGACCCCGTGGTTAATCAAGGCCTCCATGGTGCAGTGCGGTAGCCGGCGGGTCTTCTCGGCGCCGTATCGGTTTGTGTCGTTTTATGTCGCCAGCAACAAGCAATCCATAGGTTCCGCTATATTTTAAAGAGCACCTAGCGCATGCTCCACCTGCGCCAGCGGCCTATTTACCCACTAAGCCAGCTTGAAGGCCGCCACGCTCTGCAACAGCAGCTGGGCCTGGGAATTCAGGCTGCTGGCGGCAGCGGCGCTTTCCTCCACCAGGGCGGCGTTCTGCTGCGTGACCTGGTCCATCTGGGTGATGGCCTCACCCACCTGGGCCACGCCCTGGCTTTGCTCGCCGCTGGCCGAGCTGACTTCGCCAATGATGTCCGTTACGCGACGGATGGCATTGACCACTTCGGTCATGGTGCTGCCGGCCTTGGCGACCAAGCTTGTGCCCTGGTCTACCTGGCTCACGCTGTTGTCGATCAGTATCTTGATCTCCTTCGCGGCAGTCGCGCTGCGCTGGGCCAGGCTACGCACCTCGCTGGCCACCACGGCAAAACCGCGCCCTTGTTCGCCGGCACGGGCGGCCTCCACGGCGGCGTTCAGCGCCAGGATGTTCGTTTGAAAGGCGATGCCGTCGATCACGCTGATGATGTCGCTGATCTTCTTCGAGCTGTCGTTGATGCCCTTCATGGTGTCCACCACCTGGCTGACCACCTCGCCGCCCTGCACCGCCACGCTGGAGGCACTCACCGCCAGCTGGTTGGCCTGGCGCGCGTTGTCGGCATTGTGTTTGACGGTGCTGGACAGCTCCTCCATCGAGGCCGCGGTTTCTTCCAGTGCGCTGGCCTGTTGCTCGGTACGGCCGGACAAGTCGCTATTGCCCTGGGCGATTTCGGCGCTGGCGGTGGCCACGCTGTCCGAGCCCTGGCGCACATGGGACACCACCGTCACCAGGCTTTCCTGCATGCCCTGCAGCGCACTCAACAGCAGCCCGGTTTCGTCGGTGGAATGGGATTCGATGCGCCGGCTCAGGTCGCCACCGGCCACGCGCTGGATGGCGTCTACAGCCACGGTCAACGGCCGGGTGATGGAGCGTATCAGCCACATGGCAGCGGCGATGGCGATCACCAGACCCAGCAGGGCCACGCCGATCAAGGAGGTGCGCGCCGAGCCATAGGCATTCTGGGCCAGCACACCGGCGTCTGTGGCACCCTTGGAGTTCAGTTCGACCAACTTGTCCAGCTCGGCACTGGAGCTGTCAAAGTACTTCTGTGAATCGCCCTCCAGCAGCTTGCGGGCGGCATCGTTGTCATTCTTGCGCGAGGCGGCCAGCACCTGCTCATGGATCTCCAGGTAACGCTTCCAGTCGGCGGAAAAGCTGTCATATAGCTTGCGCTCTTCGTCGCTGCTGATCATCTTCGTATAAGCCTGGCGGTTCTGCTCAAAACCCGCCAGTACCCTGGCCATGTTTTTTTCAATACCCTGCATCGCAGCATCCTCGGTATTGAGCACATGCTGGAACTCGGTGATGCGAAAGTCGGAAGTGGCGGTATTCATCCGCCCCAGCACCCCGACACTGGGCAGCCAGTTGGTAATGATGTCATCGGTGCCGCGCCACATGGTGGCCATCTGCAGCAAGCCTGCGGCGGAAACCAACAACAACAGGCCCACCATCAGGGAAAAAGCAGCTGCCAGACGCGTAGAAATCTTGACGTTCTTCATGGCAATATCCCTTGTTTTGTGTAGGGTTACTCTAGCGCTTGGGCAGCACCTCCCGCAACAGCGTTTGCCATTAGTTTCTCAATGTCCAGCAAGACCAGCATACGTGGGCGATCCGCCTCGCCCAGCGTACCAATGCCGGTGATGTAGTCGGCATCCACAGAGGTGTCGAATTGCGGCGCCGGCCGGATCTGCTCCGGTGTGAGCAAGGTCACATCACTGACCGCATCCACCACAGCGCCAACCAAGCCCTGCGCCAGGTGCAGCACGATGGTGACAGTCAGCCGGTCAAACCCTGCCTCCGCCTGGCCCAGGCGCAACCGCAGATCCACGATGGGCACGATCACGCCACGCAAATTCAGCACACCCCGGATATGGGCCGGCGTGCTGGCGATGCGGGTGGGCGGCTCGTAGCCGCGTATTTCCTGCACCTTCAGAATGTCGATGCCGTACTCCACCGTACCCAGCCGAAACGACAGGTATTCCAGCGTGGGACTGGCTGGCACGGCGGCATTGGAAACGGATGGCGAACTCGTAGCGGTCATAGCAGTACCCGAGAATGAAAACTGGTGACCTGATTTTAGTTAAAAATGCAAAATTTAATATAAATGATTTAAAAATCAGTTTTTTTAATCAAATAATTGCCAATTAATCACGCTGCACAAAAAATTCATGGATTTGAGGCGCCACAACAACGCGAAGAAAACGCAAATATGATAACTTCAAGCCTCAAACGCTTCGAATGAAACTTGTGGCTCAGCACCGCAGCCTAAGGCTCTTTTGGGGCCGGTGTAAATGCATTTTGTAAACCATAAAAATACCGCTTCTTGAGGTCTCCATGGCTCCCCCCCATGGGCAAATCGGCGCTGAGCAATACCTGAAATTGACTAGGCAGGCTATTTAATCCATAGCTGCGAGTGCAGTATGGACAAGTAGCAGCCCAATTTTTGAGCTTGGCATGCTTTACAAATTTCTGATCAAAAACGCGATGGCTTTTGGCAAGATGCGGACCACGCATGGTGTCCAAGAGTGCACCCCTTCTGTTGCAAATTACATAAAGTAACATCCATAGATCGAGCAACGTACTAAGTCAGCCAAACGCCGATTATTTGTCTCCACCAGCACATGCCCAAGATCAAAGTCATACGTCCCTGGCTGACGTTGAACACCACCACACGGATGTTTGTTCCGATACTGGTGCTGTTCGCGATCGCGGGTTCGGTGCGCTACCAGTTGCTGGTCAAGAACGAAACCGTGGCCGCCCAGGAGCGGTTTCAGCTGGCGTTGCGCCAGGTGCCGCTGCTGCTGGTGCCGGCGCTGGCCGATGCGCTCACCCACCCCACGCCGGGCCGGCTGGAAAGCCTGCTCAGCGCCCAGTCGCAGGCCAACCCCGACTGGGATAGTCTGGTCTGGCAACCGGCCAGCCCGGCCCCATCTATTACGCTGCGCAGCACGGCCGCCATGCAGGCCAACTATCCGTCCTGGTTCACCCACCTGGTACCCGTCCAGCCGTATACCGCGCACTTCGAGGTGCCGGGTCCGTCGGAGAGCGCTTCCAGCGCCGGCGTACTGACGGTACAGATCAGTCCCGTGCCCTCGCTCAACAGCGCCTGGTCCAAGCTGCGCGCCCAACTCTGGGCCGCCGGCCTGACCGTGCTGTCCATACTGCTGCTGATGGGCTGGGTGGCCGGCGCCAACAACCGCATGGTGCGCCGCTTGGTCAGCGCCACCAACCGATTCAAACGTGGCGACCACAACGCGCGCATGGAAGTCACCGGCCCGTTCGAGTCACGCGCACTGGCGCTGACCTTCAACAATATGGCCAACGAAGTGCAGTCCCTGGTTGCCTCACTGACCCAAGCCCAGACCGCGCTGATGAACGAGAAAGAGCGCGCCGAGGTAACACTGGCATCCATCGGCGACGCGGTCATTACCACCGACATGGAGGGCCGCATCGAAACCCTCAACGCCCTGGCGCAGCAACTCACGGGCTGGAGCTTCGAACAGGCCCATGGCAACAGCCTGGGCCTGGTGTTCGAGCTGCTGAACGACGCCATGGAAACCAGCGCCTTCGAGGCCGCCCCGCCCCTGTACCTGACCGAAACCGTGGTGCACGCCACCAACCAGATCCTGCTGCACCCCTCGGGCGAACGCTGCGCCATCGAGTACACGGCCGCCCCCATCCGCCAGGCCGACGGCGGCGTGGTGGGCTGCGTGCTGGTGTTCCGCGACGTCAGCGAAAAAAGCCAGTTGATCCAGGAAATCTCCTGGCAGATCGGCCACGACGTGCTGACCGGCCTGCACAACCGGCCGGCCATGCAGGAGCTGTTCAGCCTGGCCATTCTGCAGGCCCGCCACCACCGCAAACAGCTGGCCATCTGCCTGCTGGATCTGGACCACTTCCAGCCCATCAACGAGCGCTACGGCAGCAACTACGGCGACCGCCTGCTGCAGGCCGTGGCCAGCCGCCTGACCCAGTACGCTGGCGACGACCACGGCCTGGCCCGCCTGGGCGGTGACGAGTTCGTGCTGTTGCTGAAAGACCAGAACGACCAGGCCGAGGTGCTGGAACAGGTCGCCAAGGTGCAGGCCCTGCTGGCCGCCCCCTACATGCTGGACGGCCACACCATCAACCTCACCTCCAGCATCGGCATCGCCATCTACCCGCAGGACGAAGCCCCGCTGGACACCAACCTCGACATCCTGCTGCGCCACGCCGACCAGGCCATGGTGCAGGCCAAGCAGACCGGACGCAACCGCTTCCACGTGTTTGACGCCCAGCATGACCAGGAAGTCCACACCCACCACCAGCAGCGCACCCGCGTGCGCCAGGCCATGATGGACGACGAACTGCGCCTGCACTACCAGCCCAAGGTGAACATGCGCAGCGGCCAGGTCTTTGGCATGGAGGCCCTGCTGCGCTGGCAGCACCCGGAAGACGGCCTGCTCGGCCCCTACCACTTCCTGCCCCTGGTGGAGGACACCGACGTCATCATCGACATCGGCGAATGGGTGCTGCTGCACGCCCTGCAGCAAATGCAGCGCTGGGCAGCCCTTGGCCAGCGCTGGGTGGTCAGCGTGAACATCGCGGCCCGGCATTTCCAGCAGCCCGACTTTGTGGAGCGGCTGGCCAACATCCTGGCGCGCGTGCCCGAGGTCTCGCCGCAGATGCTGGAGCTTGAAATTCTGGAATCCGCCGCCCTGGAGGACGTGCAACACATGCGCAATGTGATGGCCTCTTGCCAGAAGCTGGGCGTGCAGTTCGCGCTGGACGACTTCGGCACCGGCTACTCCTCACTGGCCTACCTGAAGCGCCTGCCCGCCAATACCTTGAAGATCGACCAGTCCTTTGTGCGCGACATGCTGGACGACCCGGACGACCTGACCCTGGTGGACGCCATCGTCGGCCTGGCCAAGGCCTTTGACCGGGGTGTGATCGCCGAGGGCGTGGAAACCATCGCCCACGGCCTGCTGCTGCTGCAACTGGGCTGCGACTGGGCCCAGGGCTATGGCATTGCCCGCCCCATGCCGGCCGAGGCCGTGGCCGGCTGGGCCAGCCGCTTCACATCCCCCGAGGCCTGGCGCGTCTGGGGCGTGATGCCCTGGGCTCCGGCCGACTTTCCCCTGCTGCTGGCCGCGCACGACCACCAGGCCTGGGTGCAACAGATCGCCGACATCGCGTCGACAGAAGGCCACAGCGAACAAACCGCTAGCTACCCGGAGCGCTTCAGCAACTGGTATCTGCAACGCGGCCAGACGGAATACGGCCACCAGAGCGCGTTTGCCGCCGTGGGTACGCAGCTGCAGTCGCTGCGCAGCGCCGGGCTGGAAGTGCTGCGCCTGCAGATCACCGGTGCCAGCGCCGAGGCCAAGGCCCAGCTGCCCCGGCTGCAGCAGCTGCAGGCCAGCTTCGCCGACCAGCTGGACGCGCTGCTGTCGGCCTGCGCCGAAACCGCCGGCCACCGGCCAGCAAAACCGCTACTCTTTTCATAGCTGCCTGCGCAGAAGATGCCAGCGCCAGAGCCTGATTTAACTCACATTCGCTTGCAGCCAAGCACTGACTTGGGCCTGATCGGTCAGGGTGCGCAGTGCCATGAAGGCCTCCTCGGCCTCAGGGTAGCGGCGGCGCAAAAAGTTCAGCCATTGCTTGAGCCGGCCGGCGCGCTGGCGCGGCTCCAGCTGGCTGCACACCAGCAGCCAGAAAGCCATGATCTGCGGCCGTATTTCACTCCAGGGCACATGCGGCAGCTGGCTGTCAGAACCAGCGCCCGAATCCGCACCCAAATTCGCACGGATGGCCCAGCCCAGGCCCGGGTCGGCCACCATGCCACGGCCCAGCATCAGCGTGTCGCAGCCGGATTCGGTGCGGCAGCGCCGGGCGTCCTCCACGGTCCAGATCTCGCCATTCGCCACCACCGGGATGCGCACCGCAGCGCGGATGTCCTGGATGCGGTGCCAGTAGGCCGGCGGGCGGTAGCCATCGGCCTTGGTGCGCGCATGTACCACCAGCTCGTCGGCCCCGGCATCCGCAATCGCCAGGGCGCATTCCACGGCCCGGCTGTCGTCGTTGAAGCCCAGGCGCATCTTGGCCGATACCGGCTGCTCGGCAGGCACGGCGCGCCGCACGGCGGCCACGATGCGCGCCACCAGCTCGGGCTCGTCCAGCAGGGCCGCACCGCCGCCGTGGCGGTTCACCACCTTGGCCGGGCAGCCAAAGTTCAGGTCGATCCCCATCGTCCCCATGCCGGCCAGGCGCGCCGCGTTCTCGGCCAGGCAGACCGGGTCAGAACCCAGCAGCTGCGGGCGCACCGGCACGCCGGCCAGCGTGCGCCCACCGTTCTGCAGCTCGGGCACATAGCGCACAAACACCCGCTCGGGCAGCAGCGTGCTGGTGATGCGGATGAACTCAGACACGCAGCGATCCACCCCGCCCACCCGGGTCAGGATGTCGCGCAGCACACAGTCCAAAAGCCCCTCCATAGGCGCAAGGAGGAGCTGCATCAGTGGCAATTCAACATGAGTTCACAAGGCACCACCACGCGCATCGGCTACCCCGTCCAGGGATACCGCGGAACCGGCTTTGCCGGGCCGCTGGTATCGCCCCCTGCAAGGGGGTTGGCGAAAACGCGCAGCGTGTAGCCTGGGGGTGTGCTTAGAAACTGCCCACAAAGTCCTTCTTGCCGATTTCCACGCCGTTGTGGCGCAGGATGTCGTAGGCCGTGGTGGTGTGGAAGAAGAAGTGCGGCAAGGTGTAGTGCAGCAGGTAGGCGTTGCCTTGCAGGGTCTTCTCGTTGGGCGTGCCGGGGCGCAGCACGATGGTGCGCTCGCTACCGGCGTCGATGTCGGCGGCAGGCACGCTCTGGATGAACGCCAAGGTCTTGGCGATGCGGGCTTGCAGGTCGGCAAAGCTGGTTTCGGTATCTTCGTAGGCTGGTACGTCCACACCGGCCAGGCGGGCGGCGGCGCCCTTGGCGAAGTCGGCGGCGATCTGCACCTGACGGGTCAGCGCGAACATATCGGGGAACAGGCGCGCCTGCAGCAGGGCGTTGGGGTCAATCTTCTTTTCGGTGGCGTGGGCTTCGGCCTTGCGCAGCACGCTGCTCAGACCACCCAGGATCTGGACGAACAGGGGAACGGAGGCTTGGTAGAGGGAGAGAGACATAGCAAATATCCAGTGAGGGTGAAAGAGGCGAGAGTCTACGGCCTTCCCCACTAGTTTGCTGGCCGGCCTGTGCCAATCACCCGCAGGCCGCCGGTATTCTGCGGCGCTACGGAAATCATAGCTAGCAGCGCAGGTTCTATCTGCGCTGCTGGCCAATTTGATGCATCTATTCTTCCGCGTCCTCGTCGGTGCCGGGCGTATCGTCGTCTTCGTCGTTCTGTAAACGCGCGTCCAGACGCTCACGCAGCGCGCCGGCCTCCTGCATCCACTGCGCCACCGGCACCGGGTGGGCCAGGCGCCAGCTGGGCGGGTACAGCGCGGCCAGGTAGGGTGCGCTCTGGTTGCGGTCCTTCCAGACCATGGTGGCGCCGCAGGCCAGGCCCAGGGCCAGCACCAGCACCGCCATGGAGGTGCGCCGGTGCACGGCCACGATGCGCAGCTGCAGATACAGGCCGCCGGCCAGGGCCAACACATAGGCCAGGCTGTGGTAGCGCGAGAACACATCCCAGCCAAACGCAAAGCCCAGGTAGGTGCTGAGATAGATCAGCACGTCCACCAACACCATGCTGCCCAGCACGATGCGCACATGGCGCCAGAACTGCGGGTAGCCGGTGAACAGCTTGGTGGCCAGCGCCCACACGCCGGCCCACACCACGGTCACCCCCAGCAGCACGCCCACCGAGAAGCCCAACTTCTGCATGAACTGCGCGGATTCGGGCACGGCCAGCCAGACCTCGGCCCAGGTCAGGCCCAACACCAGGGCCAGCAGCACCAGGGTGGCGACCAGGTTGTGCCAGTCAAAGCGCGGCAGCGCCACCTCCGGCGCCACCGGCTGCTCGGCCAGGCGCAAGCGCAGGCGCAATCGGCCCACGCCCAGCTCCTGGCCATGCAGCCAGTTGAACTGGGTGCCGCGCGGGTAGTGCTTGCCGCCCTGCTGCACGCCGTTCACGGTGTCCAGCACGTGCACGGCCAGCGCGCCCGGCGCGGTGGCCTCGATGCGCACATGCTCGGGCGCCACATGCAGGTCGTCCAGCACCAGGTCGGTGTGCAGGGCGCGCCCCACCGTGACCGGCCATTGCAGCACCGGCAGGCGCTGCAAAATGTCGCCGCTGCGGTCCAGCACCTCCAGCAGGCCGAGCACACTGTGCGTGGCCGCTGTCCCGGACATCACGGGCATGGCGCCTGCGGCCATGGCTTGTTCTACGGTACTCATTGCGCACCCACCCATTTGAAAGCGTTCACGTAATAGCTCGCCAGGGCCAGGCCGTTGTCAAAGCCCACGCCATAGGCATCCATGCGGGCGCGCACGCCCTGGGTGGGCTGGTTCACCGAGGTCACCACCACCGACATGTCGTACAGGCCGCGCAGCTTGCGGAAGGCATTCATACAAACCACCGCGCGCAGCGCCATGCCGCCCCGGTCGATGTAGCGCTCGGAGCATTCGGCCGCCGTCTTTTGCGCGTTGGACTGGGCCATGAAGCGCTCCGAGGCCATGCGCTCGCCAAACAGGGTGGCAAAGCGCAGCGGCCCCAGCTTGGGCGCGTCATACGCCTCGTGGTGCACCTTGATGAAGCCGGTGGTGATCTGGCCGGCAAACAGCTGGCTGTCCAGCTGGCAGTCGGTCACCTCCACTGAAAAGGATTTGAGGCTGGCATCGCTGGCGCGGCCCCAGCAGCGGGCCATGGCGTCGTCGGGCACCGGCACGCTATAGCCCTGGTAGGTCTGCGCCTTGAAGGGCGTGGCCATGAAGCGCTTGGCCAGCGCGTCCTGGTGCAGCAGCAGCTGGCGCGTGACTTCAGCCTGCGCCGTCTTGGTGATGGGCGGCAACGTGGCCGCGCGCGCCACCAGCGCCTGGGCGAACTCGGCCGGCACCAGGAAGCTGACCAGCTCGCCGTCCAGCCGCTTAGACACGTTCACGCCTATCACCTCGCCGGCCTCGTCCAGCACCGGGCCGCCGCTCATGCCGGGGTTGATGGCGCCGCCGAAAAATATGCGCGGGTAGAAGCTGCGCTGCACCGTGCCGTTGTAGGTGCCTTCGGTCACCGCAAAGCCTATGTCCAGCGGGTTGCCCAGCGAATACAGATGCTCGCCACGCTCCAGCGGGCGGTCGGCGGGGCGGAAGTCCAGCGCCGGCCGCTCACCCGCCGAGTCGCGCACGCGCAGCAGAGCCAGGTCGTGCAGCACGTCGAAGGCGAGCAGGTCCACCTCGGCCTGCTTGCCGTCCACCGACACCATCACACCGCGGTAGCGCTCGGGCTCCAGCGCCAGCTGGCTGGCGACGTGGAAGTTGGTCATCACCAGGCCGTCGACCGACACAAAAAAGCCCGAGCCCACGCTGGACTGGGTGTTCGTATCGCGCACCAGGGTGCGTATCTGCACCAGCTTTTCACGGGCGCTCTGGTAGGCGCGCTGGGCATCGCGCGACACGGCATCCGGGTGGGCGGGCACTGGCGGGGCCGCTGGCGCCTGGGCAAAGGCCGCATGGCCGCCCAGCGCAGCGCAGCACAGGGCCAGTCGGCGGAGAAAGGGGTGGAAGAAGGTCATCGGTTCATTCTAGGGGGCGGTACGCACGGGCTTGCCGCGCCAACGCTACCGAATACATAGCATCCAGCGCATGTTTTACCTGCGCTACAGCCTGTTTTGACCTGAATTTTGAAACTATGTAAATTCCCGTCTCGCGGCACCCGCCGGCCTACAGCAGCAGAGGGTCTTACCACGCGCTGCGTCCAGGGCGGTGCTAGACTGGTTTTACCCCGCCGCCCACAGCTATTCCAACAGGAGACCAACACCATGGGTTCACGCCGTTACTTCTCTCAGACTCTGTTTGTAGCCACAGCCCTGGTGCTGGGCATCGCAGGTTGCAGCACCATGCAACCCTCTACCAAGGTCGCGCTGACCGGCAACATGTCCAGCGCCAACGAGGTACCACCCAACACCTCGCCCGGCACCGGCAAGGCCGAGGCCTGGCTGGACAAAAGCACCAATGTGCTGAGCTGGAAGATCAGCTTCTCTGGCCTGACCGGCCCGGCCACCGCCGCCCACTTCCACGGCCCCGCTGCTGCGGGTGCCAATGCCGGCGTGGTCATCCCCTTCAGCAGCAGCACCAGCCCGCTGGAAGGCCAGGCCACCCTGACCCCCGCCCAGGCCGCCGACCTGCTGGCCGGCAAGTGGTACGCCAATGTGCACACCGCCACCAACAAGGGCGGCGAAATCCGCGGCCAGATGCTGCCCAAGATGTAAGCCGACGCAGCCTTAGTTCGCTACAAAATCCATAGCTCCTGGCGCAGGCAGTACCTGCGCCAGGAGCTATTTTCTTTTGCGGCCTGGCATTCAGCAATATCGTTCAATACCGCCAGCGCCTCGCAGCAGACACTGCACGCACTTATTCCACCCGGGAGTGCCATGCTGTCGATACTGCTGCCCATGTTTCTGTTTTCCCTGGCCGGCGCCATCTCGCCCGGGCCGGTGAATGTGATCGCCGCCCACCTGGGCGCGCACCGGGGCTTTGTGCGGGCCCTGCCGCATGTGCTGGGCGCCAGCCTCAGCTATGTGGCCATCGTCTGGCTGGTGGGCAGCGGCCTGGGCGGCGTGCTACAGGCCTACCCGGCGCTGGCCCAAGGGCTGCAATACCTGGGCGCGGCCTACCTGCTGTACCTGTCAGCCCGCATCGCCAGTGCAGCCCCCAGCAGTGCCGAAGCCCCCACGGCCGCACGCCACAGCGCCTGGCTGCAAGGCGTGCTGTCGCAAAGCCTGAACCCCAAGGCCTGGCTGGTGGCGCTTGCAGGCGTAGGCCTGTTTGTCAGCGCGGGGCCCGACACGTCGACGCTGCTGCACATCTTCTGCGCCGTATCAGGGGCCGTGTGCTGCGTTTCGGTGGCGGCATGGGCGGCACTGGGCACCGTGCTGCGCCGCTGGCTGGCGCCCGCGCGCCACCAGTTGCTGTTTAATCGCACCATGGCCTTGATGCTGGTTGCCGCCGTGGCAGCCATGCTGGCCTAGACCCTGAAAGGTAGGCTTATGCAACAGTTGCGCCGCAGCGCCCTGCTGCCCCATGTGGAAATGCGCCGCGTCACGCAGGGCAGCACCTGCTACGACACCCATTCGCACGATGAATTCTCCTTTGGCGTGGTGGACGCCGGCCAGGCAACCTACCGCAACCACCGGCACCAGGCTGCCATCCACCAGGGCATGGCGGTGTTCTTCAACCCCGGCGACGCCCATGCCTGCAACCCACGCCCAGGCCAGCCCTGGTCGTACCGCATGCTGTTCGTAGACACGGCCTGGGTTGCGCGCCTGCAGGCCGAAAATGCTTGGCATGGTGGCGGCGACTACACCCCGTTTGCGCTGGCGCACAGCAACTCTGCCCGGCTGTACCAGCAGTTTGACGCGCTATTCCACACCCTGGAGCATGGCGACAGCACCCTCGCCGCCGACGAAGCGCTGCAGGGCTTTCTGCTCACCCACTGCTTTGTCCACCCGCGCCAGGCACAGCCCGCAGCCCTACCCACCGGCGCGCTGCAGCGCACCCGCGACTGCATACTCGACCAGTTGGCCGACAACCTCACGTTGGACGACCTGGCCCACACCGCTGGCCTTAGCCGCTACCACCTGCTGCGCAGCTTCAAACAGGCCTACGGCCAAACGCCGCACGCCTTCCAGCTGGACCAGCGCATCAACCAGGGCAAGCAGCTGCTCAAACGCGGCGGCAGCCTGGCCGACGTGGCCCACAGCCTGGGCTTTGCCGACCAAAGCCACTTTCAGCGGCACTTCAAAAGGCGCCACGCCGTGACGCCCCGGGTCTACCAGCAGTCGCTGGCATTCACAGCCTGAACGCCAAGGGCAAATAAAAAGGGCCCACATGGGGCCCTTTTGCTATGTATTCAGTAGCTTCCTGCGCAGGTACTACCTGCGCTACAGACTACTTTTACTTACTAAATCAGCGATTCCAGCGGCCGTCGCCATCCCAGTCGCGGTGGTGTCCGTGGTGGCGACCCCAGCCGGGGTAGACCACTTGCGGCTGGTAGTACACCGGCGCGGGGCGTACATACACCGGCTGCGGCTGGTAGTACACGGGCGCTGGCCGCACGTAAACAGGTGGCGGCGGTTGGTAGTACACCGGAGCAGGTTGGTAATACACGGGTGCTGGCTGCACATACACAGGGGCATTACCTACCACCATGGAGGCACCCGGGGCGCCTATGCCAACACTCCAGGACACATCGCTACGCGCCTGGGCCACGCTGGCGGCTCCCAAAGCGGCAACAGTCAACACAGCGGCAAAAATCGAACGGTGGAACTTCATACAGATCTCCTTGTTGCAAGTCCTGGGGTTTAGGCCCCGTACATAGACAACGCAGTAGACCGCAACCGGTGGACACAGCCGCCAAGAAAAGGGTTGCCAAACGTAACCACGCCCCTGGACGCCTAGAATTGGAGCATGAGCGCACCCACCCCCTCCCCCGCATCCGCCACAGCAGCGACCGAGCCCACCAAGCCCAGCAACTTTTTGCGACAAATCATCGAGTCCGACCTGGCCGCTGGCACCTACGCCACCCGCCGTTGGGCCGGTAGCCCGGGCGATGGCGCCCACCACGCCGCAGGCCAGCCCGACCCGGCCAAGATCCGCACCCGCTTCCCGCCCGAACCCAACGGCTACCTGCACATAGGCCACGCCAAAAGCATCTGCCTGAACTTCGGCCTGGCGCGCGACTACGGCGGCGTGTGCCACCTGCGCTTTGACGACACCAACCCCGAAAAAGAAGACACCGAATACGTCAACAGCATCATCGACTCGGTCAAATGGCTGGGCTATGACTGGAACGGCAGCGCCGACGCGGCCCCTTACCAGGCCAGCGACTACTTCGACTTCATGTACCGCGCCGCCGAATACCTGGTGCAAGCCGGCCACGCCTACGTGGACGAGCAAACCGTAGAGCAAATCAGGATCAATCGCGGCGACTTCAGCAAGCCCGGCGTGGACAGCCCCTTCCGCACCCGCACGCCCGCCGAGAACCTGGCCCGCTTCCGCGAAATGCGCGACGGCAAACACGAAGATGGATCGATGGTGCTGCGCGCCAAGATCGACATGGCCAGCCCCAACATCAATATGCGCGACCCGGCCATCTACCGCATACGCCGCGCCACCCACCACCACACCGGCGACACCTGGTGCATCTACCCGATGTACACCTTCGCCCACCCCATTGAAGACGCGCTGGAGCAAATCACCCACAGCATCTGCACGCTGGAATTTGAAGACCAGCGCCCCTTCTACGACTGGCTGATGGCCCGCCTGTCGGAAAGATCGACTCTTTCCGATGGTCAAGTCGTGGGCGGCCTGCTGGCCAGCCCGCCGCCCAAGCAGTACGAGTTCGCCCGCCTCAACCTCACCTACGTCATCACCAGCAAACGCAAGCTCGCCCAGCTGGTGTACGACCACAAAGTCAGCGGCTGGGACGACCCCCGCATGCCCACCATCGTGGGCCTGCGCCGCCGTGGCTACACGCCTGAAAGCATGCAGCTCTTCGCCGAACGCATTGGCGTCACCAAGAGCGACAGCTGGATCGACTACAGCACCTTAGAGGGCTGCCTCCGCGAAGACCTGGAAACCAAGGCCTACCGCGGCATGGCCGTGCTCAACCCCGTCAAGCTGGTGCTGACCAACTGGGACGAAGTCATGGGCGCCGGCCACCTGGAGCCCTGCATCCTGCCCGCCCTGCCCCACGTGGTCGAAGGCACCCAGCCCCCGCCACCCCGCCTGTTCACCATCGGCAAGGAAGTGTGGATAGAGCGCGAAGACTTTGAAGAAGTGCCGCCCAAGGGCTACAAGCGCTTGTTCCCTGGCAACAAGGTACGCCTCAAAGGCGGCTACGTGATCGAATGCACCAGCTGCGTCAAAGACGACGCCGGCGTCATCACCGAAGTGCAAGCCACCGTGGTGCCCGACACCAAGAGCGGCACCCCCGGCGCAGACAGCGTCAAGGTCAAAGCCGCCATCACCTGGGTCGGCGTAGCCAACGGCGTCAGCGCAGAAGTTCGCATGTACGACCGCCTGTTCAGCGACGCCCAGCCCGACGCCGGCGGCAAAGACTTCATCGAGAGCCTGAACCCCAACAGCCTGAAAGTCATCACCGCCATCGTCGAGCCATCGCTAGCCAACGCCCAGCCCGACCAGAAGTTCCAGTTTGAACGGCACGGCTACTTTGTTGCAGACCGCGTGGACCACGTGGTGGGGCTGAAGCCGGTGTTTAACTTGGCGGTGGGGTTGAAGGATAGTTGGGGGAAGTGATGGCCTCCCGCGCCCCCAAGCCCAAGCAACCCACCATCGTGGTGATTGCTGGGCCCAATGGCGCGGGCAAATCCACCGCAGCGCCCGACCTGCGGGCGCAACTGCCACCCAATACCTTCAGGCAACTCGCTTGATACGAATCTGTACGTTCGACACCGTGACGCCATCGGGCCGAACCAGCGGCAGCTCTTTCACCTCCAAGTACTTCAACGAACGCACCAGCTCACTGAGCTTTTTGAACCCATAGTTTCGGGCGTCAAACGCCGGGTTGATCTTGCCAATATGGCTGCCAACGCCGCCGAGTGCCGCCCAGCCGTCTTCACGTGCATTTGCGTCAATGGCAGCAATGATCAACGGCTGTAGTTTGCGCACATCCGCCACCGCAACAGGCTCAAGCTTGGACGCATCCTTCTCGGGCACAGGCGTTGCCCTCAAGATTTCGGTATAAATGAACTTGTCACACGCGGCCACAAAGGGCTCCGGCGTTTTACGTTCGCCAAAGCCATAAACCACCAACCCTGCCTCGCGGATGCGGGTGGCCAGGCGGGTGAAGTCGCTGTCGCTGCTGACCAGGCAAAAGCCATCCACGCTGCTGGCATGCAACACGTCCATGGCGTCGATGATCAATGCGGAGTCGGTGGCGTTTTTACCGCTGGTGTAGCTGAACTGCTGTATCGGCTGAATGGCCATGGTGTGCAGCACGTCTTTCCAGCCCTTGAGATTGGTGGTGGTCCAGTCGCCATAGGCGCGCTTGATGGTGGCCGTGCCGTAGCGCGACACCTCGGCCAGCAGTTCCTGGATAACGGATGCCTGTGCGTTGTCGGCGTCAATCAAGACGGCGAGCTTTTGGTTGTTATTGGTGGCCATGGTGCTCTCCCTGTACTTTCGGCATCCTACCGAGGAGTAAAGACGGCATGCATCTCTTGTGGTGGAAACGTCATATTTAATAGCTACGTGTGCAGCTAGCATCTACTCCGGCGGCCTATTTGATAGATGAGCGAGCCATGCGAAAGCAACCACCGCTGGCAGCGCTATAGTGACGAATTACCCCCTTGCGAATGGAGCCCACCATGACCACCGCCGCCGAAGCCCTTAGCGCCCAAGCCGCCCAGTTGCCACCCGCAGAACGGATGGAAGTGGTGGAGCGCATTCTCGATAGCCTGGACCAGCCCGATGCAGCGCTAGACGCACTATGGGCCCAAGAGGCCGACGACCGGCTGGCAGCATACCGGCGCGGGGAAATCAAGGCAGTGGCCTTGTCGGATGTGATCGCCAAATACCAAGTTGCCCGCAAGCACGCATGAGCATCCGCTTGCTGGCACCGGCCCAGGCTGAACTGGACGAGGCCATCACCTGGTACGCAGAGCAGGCCCCGGGCCTGGGTGAGGCCTTCCTGATTGAAACGCTCAAGACTCTGCAGCTCATAGAGCAGTTTCCGCAGGCTTGGCACCCGCTAACACCCCAAATTCGCCGCTGCCGCTTACGCCGCTTTCCTTACAGCGTGATCTATACCCAGGATGCTGCAGACATTCTGGTACTGGCAATAGCCCACCAGCACCGCAAGCCCGGGTATTGGCGCAACAGACTGAACTAGCCCATGCAAGCCCCATCCATCCTCCACTTCTGGTTCACCGAGCTAACCCCCAAGCAGCACTTCACCAAAGACGCTGCCCTGGACGAAGCCATCCGCACCCGCTTCGGCGCCACGCTGGAGGCCGCAGCCCAATGTGAGCTGTTTGCCTGGCGCGCCACGCCCGAAGGCCGGCTGGCCGAGATCTTGGTGCTAGACCAGTTCTCGCGCAATGTGTACCGCGACACGCCCCGCGCCTTTGCGCAGGACGCATTGGCCCTGGCGCTGGCGCAAGAGCTGGTGGCCAGCGGGCAAGACCGTAGCCTGCCCACGGCGCAGCGCATCTTTGCCTACATGCCCTATATGCACAGCGAGTCCGCGCTGGTGCACACCCAGGCCGTGGCCCTGTGTGCGCAGCCGGGTATGGAAGACAACCTTGACTACGAGCTGCGCCACAAAGCCATCATCGACCGCTTTGGCCGCTACCCCCACCGCAACGCCGTGCTGGGCCGCAGCTCTACGGCGGAGGAGCTGGTTTTCTTGAGCGAACCGGGATCTTCGTTCTAGCCTCACGTCTCGGATTTGCTACGCTTTTAGTAGCTGCTTGCGCAGGTTTTATATGCGCAGAAGCCGATTTAACGGGAAACCGTTACGCTCCATTAAACTCCCGCTATGCACCCCGCCATTGCCCAACACCGTGCCGGCATCACCGCCATCTGCCAGCGCTACCGCATCCAGCGGCTGGAGGTGTTTGGCTCGGCCGCGCGGGCAGATGACTTTGACCCGGCCAGCAGCGACGCGGACTTTTTAGTGGAGTTTGCCCCCGACGTGCAGCCCGGGCTGAACTCCCTATTTGGAGCCAAAGCGGCACTGGAAACCTTGCTGGGCCGTGGGGTGGACCTGGTAGAGCCCGGCGCGGTGCGCAACCCCTACGTGCTGGCCAGCATCAACCGCAACCGCGAAGCCGTCTATGCAGCATGACCCACGTGCCTATTTATGGGATGTGCGCGAATCGGCCTTGGCGATTCAGTCGTTTACCGCAGGCATGGACGCAACAGCGTACGCGGGCAACGCGATGGCGCAGGCAGCGGTAGAGCGCAAGTTTGAAATCATCGGCGAAGCCCTCAACCAACTCGCCAAGCTAGACGCAGCCTTAGCCGCACGCATTCCAGACCTGCCGCAGATCGTGGCATTTCGCAACCAACTGATCCACGGCTACGCCTCAGTGAACGTGGGCACGGTGTGGAACATTGCCCAAAACGCGCTGCCCTCGTTGCTTGACGCAGTGCAAGCCCTGCTGGATGAGCTGCAATAGAAATTGCTTGCACCGGTAAAGCCCCCCCGTGGCATGCCGCATTGGGGATAGTTCGCTATAGCTTTTATAGTTGCTCACGCAAGCGATATCTGTGGCAGCGGCCGTTTTGGCACATGAACGAGGCGTGCCAAAACAACTAGCTTTGGTGGCGCTATAGTGACGCCTGACCCTCTCACCAACGGAGCCACCATGACCACCGCCGCCGAAGCCCTGAGTGCCCAAGCCGCCCAGTTGCCACCCGCGGAACGGATGGAAGTGGTGGAGCGCATTCTCGATAGCCTGGACCAACCCGATGCAGCGCTAGACGCTCTATGGGCCAAAGAAGCAGACGACCGGCTGGCCGCTTACCGGCGTGGGGAAATCAAGGCCGTCGCCTTATCGGATGTGATCGCAAAATACCAAGTTGCCAGCAACCGCACCTGAGCATCCGCTTGCTGTCGCCGGCCCAAACCGAGCTGGACGAGGCCATCACTTGGTACGCTGAATAGGCCCCGGGCTTAGGCGATGCCTTCCGGATTGAGACGCTCAAGACGCTGCAACTCATAGAGCAGTTTCCGCAGGCTTGGCACCCGCTAACACCCCAAATTCGCCGCTGCCGCTTACGCCGTTTTCCTTACAGCGTGGTCTATACCCAGGACGGCATGGACATTCTTGTCCTGGCCATTGCGCATCAGCACCGCAAACCCGGGTATTGGCGCAACAGGCTGAACTAGCCCCAGCATTTGCTGCGCTTTGGGCGGCTTTTACGCATGGCCTCCAATTACTGTAGATTCCCGCACAATGCCCCGCAAACACCACCACGTCTACGTCATCGAACTCTCCAAAGACGTGCTGCTGGAGCCGCGCTTTCGCAGGGGTAACCCGGGCTATGTGGAGGGCAAGCCCTGCGTGTATGTGGGCATGACAGGGCTGGACCCGGATGTGCGCTTTGACAAGCACAAAGCCGGCATCCAGGCCAACCGTTTTGTGCAACAGTACGCCTGCGCCTGCTGCCGGACCTATACGAGGCCTTCAACCCCATGGCCTACAAAGATGCGGTAGACAAGGAGATCGAGGTGGGTATCGACCTGCGCTCGGCGAGGTTTGGGGTGTGGCAGGCCTGAGGCCCGCACCTGGCTTGTAAACTCGCGGGCTTTGCCTACCTGGGTACGGAGATCGCATGAGTAAACCTAACAACAACTACAAACCCTTCGTGATCGGCGTCGCAGGCGGCAGTGGCAGCGGCAAATCGACAGTGACGCGCCAGGTGCTGTCGTCCATCGGGCCCGAGATGACGGCGGTGCTGATCCAGGACGATTACTACTGCGACCAGACGCATATGTCTGCTGAGGAGCGGCGCAAAACCAATTACGACCACCCCGACGCGTTTGACTGGCCCTTGATGGTGCAGCATGTGCAGGCCCTGCGCCGCGGCGAGGCGATCGAGCGCCCTACCTACGACTTCACCCAGGACAACCGCGCCAGCAAAACCATCACCGTGCAGCCCGCGCCGGTGATCGTGATCGAAGGCTTGTTCGCGCTGTTTGACGCTGATTTGCGCAAGATGATGTCGCTGAAGATCTTTGTAGATACCGCTGCCGATGTGCGCTTCATCCGCCGCCTGCAGCGCGACATGGCCGAGCGCGGGCGCAGCGCCGAAAGCGTGATCAACCAGTACCTGGAAACCGTGCGCCCCATGCACAAGCAGTTCATCGAGCCGACCAAGCGCCGCGCCGATGTGATCCTGCCGCACGGCGCCAACGGGCCGGCGGTGGACATCATTACCACCAAGGTGGTGAGCCTGATCCGCGACCTGGAACGCGGATCAGGAATCTAACCCGCTACACTTTTCGCAGCTGCCTACGCATATTCCACCTGCGCTGGCGGCACATTCAAGCCACAAACTCCACCGCGGCACACACGGCCGCCACTTGCGCGGCAATACATTGCTCGGGCGTGGCGCGGGGGCTGTCAGGGTAGACCTCGGTGGTAGTGGTGTAGCGGGCACCGCTGATGCCGGCGCACAGGCCCAGGGCTTTCATGGCGTAGTGGATCACGCCGTGGGCCACAAGGGGTGAACCGATGATGCCGCCCTGCTCGTCGGCCGGGGCGATGTGGGTCACCTGCTCCACAGCTTCGATGATGGCCTGCTGGAACGCAGGCTGGGGGTTCGCCGTGTCGTCCACCAGGTAGAAGCCGTCGGGGATGCCATGGGACTCGAAGGGCTTGCCGTCGCGCGCGGCCGCGGCGGGCAGGTATTCAGAGCCGTCGCTGTCGGTGGTTTCGTGCAGGTCGATATGGACCGCAAACTGGCCGCGCAGCGGCGCCACCAGGCGCATCAGGGCGGCAGACTCTTGCGCCGGGCTGTCCGCACGGAACGAGCGGTTGGGGTCGATGGCGTCGAAGTTCCAGCGCTGGATGCGCTCATACGCCCAGGGGCTGACGCAGGGCACGACCAGCAGGTTCACCCGGCCGGCATAGCTTTCGGCATGCGCATCCACAAAGCGCAGAGCACCCAAGACGCCGCTGGTTTCATAACCATGCACGCCACCGGTGACCAGCACGCTGGGCAAGGCGTTGTTCCAGTTACGGCTGCGTATGGCCTGCAGCGCAAAGCGCTCGTCGCCATAAACGACTTCTGCATAGCCCTCCACGTCGAAGCGGTTGCGCAGGCGGTCCACCGCTGTCAGCACATCATCGGCATAGCTGCGCTGGCGCAGCTGGCGTGCGCGCCACTGGGCAAGTTCGGCAGCGCCCCAGGCTTGGCCGGGGGTGCCTATGGGGTAGAAATGGGGGGTGCTCATGGGGCCTTGGCTAAAGAAAATGACGGGGCATTATCGGGGTCGCCATGCCCGTCGATCCGCAAGCTTTGCAGCCCTTGCAATCCTAGACCTGCGCCACCAATTAAATGGAATGAGCGAATCCCTGCACATCGTCTGCCCCCATTGCCACACCACCAACCGCGTGCGCACCGACCAGCTCGGCAGCGCGCCAGATTGTGGAAGCTGTAAAAAGCCCTTGTTCACCGGCAAGCCGGTAGACCTGGACGTCGCCGCATTTGACAAGCATCTGCAACGCAACCAGATACCGCTGCTGGTGGACTTCTGGGCGCCTTGGTGCGGCCCGTGCCGGCAGATGGCACCTGCCTATGTGCAGGCCGCAAGCCAGCTGGAGCCGCGCATCCGCGTGGCCAAGGTGGACACCGAAGCTCACCAGGCCTTGGGTGCGCGCTACCAGATCCGCAGCATTCCGACGCTGGCGCTGTTTGTCGGCGGGCGCGAGGTCGCCCGCCAGGCCGGTGCCATGGGTGCGGCCGACATCGTGCGCTGGGTGCAGCAGCACAGCGGCTAAATACACCAAATTGCATTTGCCCGCAGCGGCACCGATATTCCACGGCTGGTACCGTCCACTTCCCTTTCACCCATCCAACCATTTACACCCACTCAGGTTCAACACCATGCTATTCAACCCACTGAAACTCGGCTCCCTCACCCTGCCCAACCGCATCTTGCTGGCCCCGCTGACGCGCACCCGCGCCGACGCCGGGCACCTGCCCAACGACCTGATGACGGAGTACTACAGCCAGCGCGCCACCGGCGGCCTGCTGATCACCGAGTGCACCATGGTGGCGCCCGGCACCTCGGCTTTCATCAACGAACCCGGCATCTACAACGAAGCGCAGATTGCCGCCTGGAAGAAGGTCACCGCTGCAGTGCACGCCAAGGGCGGCCGCATCTTCCTGCAGATCTGGCACGCCGGCCGCGCCGCGCACCCGGACATTAACGGTGGAGTACCCATCGTATCAAGCAGCGCCACGGCGGTCGAGGGCGACATCCACACCCCAAATGGCAAAGTGCCGCATGCCGTGCCGCGCGCGCTGACGGCCGAAGAGATTCCAGCCATCGTCGCCGCCTTCGCCCAGGGCGCAAAAAACGCCATTGCCGCCGGTTTTGACGGCGTGGAGGTGCACGGCGCGAACGGCTACCTGATCGACCAGTTCCTGCGCGACACGCCCAACCAGCGCACCGACGGCTACGGCGGCTCGCTGGAGAACCGCGCACGCTTACTGTTCGAAGTGCTGACCGCCGTGACCGCCGCGATTGGCTCGGACAAGGTAGGCCTGCGCCTGTCGCCGCTGAACAGCTACAACAGCATGAAGGACAGCGATCCGCTGGCACTGATCAGCTTCCTGGCCGACAAGCTCAACGCCTACAACTTGGCCTATCTGCACGTGATGCGTGCCGACTTCTTCGGCGCACAAAAGGGCGATGTGCTGACCATCGCCCGCGAGAAATACAAGGGCGTGCTGGTCGGCAACATGGGCTATACCGCCGAAGAAGCCGAAGAGACCATCCGCGCCGGCAAGCTCGACGCAGTGGCCTTTGGCACCAGCTTCCTGGCCAACCCGGACCTGCCCGCACGCATACAACTCAAGGCGCCGCTGAACACGCCCGACCAAAGCACCTTCTACAGCCCAGGCGCCAAGGGCTACACCGACTACCCCACGCTGTAAGCACGGCGCCGGGCTGCTACGGTTTTAAGAGCTTCTGGCGCAGGTAGCCACTGCGCCAGAGGCCTGAATGTCTTACAACCGTTGCCACCCGCCCGACCCCGATTCGGTTACCCTTGGCCCATTCAAACCAAGGAAATCCGCATGAAAAAACTCAACATCACCATCCAGCTGGAATTGTCCGTACCCGATGACTGGGAACTGGCCAAGACTTCGGAGGGTGGTCAGGTGCTGAAGCTGCCAAACGGACAGTTCATGGACATCGCCATCGAGCCGCTGTTTGCCAGCGATCCGGAGGAAACCTGGAGCAGCACCGACGACGAGGATGTGCTGAACGACGTGCTGGACATGATTGAAAGCGAAGACGTGCGCTACCAATTCGTGACGCACTGAGCGTCTGCTCACAAAAAAAGCGGCACCGGCCGCTTTTTTCATTTTTGATAGCAGCCAGCGCAGATGCTACCTGCGCCGGCGGCCTTTTCCTTTAAAACTACAGTTCTTAGCGGCGGTTGGTATGCAGCGAGTCGCGCATCGCCTGTACCTCGCCCTGGTTGCGGCGCACGACCTGGGCCTGGCGCTCCACCACGCTGCGCACGCCGGGCGGAAGATTGGAAGTCAGCGCCTTGATGTAGGCCGCCATTTCGGCGTCTTCACCGCGCTCGCATTCCTCCAGCATGGCTTCATCGCTGTAGTGGCTCAAGGTACCGCGCACCGATACCCAGCCACGGTGCAAGGCGCCAGCGGTCGAGCCGCCCTCGGCCGCCGCGCCGCCCAGCCGGACGATCAGCGCCTGCAGCTCCTGGCCGGCCTCACGGCATTCGCTGGCGCGGCGGTCCAGCCTGGTTTTGAGGTGCGACGAATCGGTATAACCGGCAGCGGTAGTAAAGCCATAGTCGCCATCGCGAGTAGCCTCCAGCAGGGCGTTCAAGGTATTGATAACCTCTGGGTCACCCATGGGAAGGTCCCCGCCGGGCAAGGTGGGGCCAGGCAAACCCTGCCCGTGGTGGAAGTCCTGGTCATCGTGCAGAAGTGTTTCCTTGGCCATGGTGTGATCCTTTCAAGCGAATCCATTGGAGTGGCAATTTGCTGAAAGCAGACCACTCGGCTACCCGATGGACGGGGATCTGGGCTGTTTTCAACGCTAAGAACGTTTTTACGATCTAAGCCTATCTTCCCCCTGCTGACGGCCCATGTCCGTCAGGCAAGCCCATGGTGGCTTGTAGGACATAACTTACAAGCGAGGGCTGGCCCGGGCTATTTGGCGGGTGATTCGGCGCGCTGTGCGGCATGCATACGGGAATTTGTCTGACAGGCACGGGCGGTATTGGCGGCTGTAATAAAGCTGTCGCACGGCACAGAGTGCATGCCCACTGAGAAAGGATCCCCCATGACCCAGTACGCCACCATCATCGGCCACGTGACCTACACCCCCGGCGACGGAGCCCCCATGACCATTCCGAAGGGCATGGTGGAAATTGAGCTGGCGCCCGACAGCGTCACCCTGAGCTGGACCGCCGACAACGGCGTGGCCGGGCTGACGGCCATACCGCTGACGCAGTTCCAGGAATACCTGCGCGACAACAAGATTGCACTACAGCGCTAGCCTTTGCAGCGCGGCAGGCTCCAGCCAGCCCATGCATTGCAGGCGGCAGGCTGTAAAAACACAACAAAATACCTGTAAATACGCTATCGCTTCAGTAGCAGCATACGCACTGAATATATGCGCCAGCGGCATATTCACGTCCTCATCTGCACAGCAGCAACATGCCCAACGTGACGCATGTGGAACAGTCTGTGCTTGAAAAATTCACACGCACGCGCAAACGTCCTGTTACATTTTGATCCGACTGTTCTGCAAGCAGTTGCGTCTTCTACGTCTTGCCATCCATGCAAAGGAAATGATGACTTCTTATAACTATGGGTTTGCCGATTTTGAATGCATTGCAGCAGGTGCTGCCGTCCTGGCCAGCGGCGGTGGCGGCAGCTACCGTGATGCGGTCAGCATCTTGCAGGAGCTGTACGCCAGCGGCTGGACGGGCAGCGTCACCGTGCAGCCGTATGACGGCGCCACCAACAGCTATGTGGTCGCGATGATGGGCTCGCCCGATGCGGGCGACCAGCTCACACTGGTCGATATCCAGAACTCGGTGGCCAACACCTTGCGGCTGCAACAAGCCACCACCAGCTACGGCGCTGGCTGCGTCATTCCAGTGGAGATTGGGGCCATCAACTCGCTGGTGCCGCTGCTGGGCGCAGCTGCGTCAGCCGGTGGCCTATGGGTCGTAGACGGCGACGGCGCGGGTCGGGCCGTGCCAGAGCTACCGCAGACTACCTTCGTTGGCGGCGCCAATTTACCCGTCAGCCCCTGCGCCCTGGCCACCGACGTAGCCGACTACAGCACGGTGGAATCGGCTCTGCTGAGCTCCCCCACGGCCGCCCAGATGGAGAAGCTGGCCGGTGGCGTGGTGGGCGGGTTTGGCGGGTTTTCCGGCATTGCGCTGTGGCCGTCCAACGCCAGCAACGGCTTTGGCCTGAACGGCAACTACATACCCGATACGCTGACGCAGGCACGCAATCTGGGCCTGTTCCTGCTGGAGGCAGACACGCCGCCGTCATCTGCCAGCGTGGCCGCGCAAATCGCGCAGTTGACCGGGCGCAGCGCCAGCGTCGCCGTAAGCAACTTCTACATCACCAGCATCACCCAGGCCACCACGGCGGCGTCGCTGGATGCTGGGGTGATCCGCCTTGACAACACGCAGGACCCCGCAGAAAGTACGCAAACGTTCAGTATTTACAACATGAATGAAAACCTCATCATGTATTCCAGCCAAAGCGCGGCACCGGTGATCATCGCGCCGGACTCGATCTGCTACTACTCGGAAAGCACGGGGCGGGGCTTCTCGAATGCAAGCGACGATCTGGCGGTGTATTTCGACCCGACCACCGGCAAGAGTACGGGCAAGATGGTCAGCATCATCCAGGTGAGCACCGCGCCCCAGCTGTATGCCACGCCGGGCGTGCTGGCCTCGTTTGCCAGCCTGCTGCGCAGCATCGGTTATGCCGGTGCCATGCCCTCGTACTGAAACCCGGCCATGGACGAAAAAGACCTCAACAAAGAGCGCCTGGAACTGGCGCTGGAGGCAGCCGGTCTGGATTTATGGGAGAACAACCTACTGACCGGCGAGGTCACCCGCAAGGCGCTGAAGACCTTTGGTGAGCTGGGCTACAACGACGACGAGGTATTGCACCACCTGGACCACCTGTTCGAGTTCGTCCACCCGGATGATCTGGAGATGATCCAGACGGCGGTGGGCGAGCACCTGGAGGGCCGCACCCCGCAGTACCGCTGCGAGTTCCGCTTGCTGGCCAAGGACGGCAGCTGGGTGTGGTACGCCAACTATGGCCGGGTGATGGATGCCGCCGGCTTGCAGCGGGGCCAGCGCTTCATCGGCGTGACCTTCAACATCGATGGTCGCAAACGCAAAGAAGACGAGATCGCCCAAATCAACCGCCAGCTGGCCGAGCAGAACGCCTTGCTGCAAACCATGAACGCCACGCTGGAGCTGCTGGCCGCCAGCGACTCGCTCACCGGCCTGGCCAACCGGCGCACATTGATGGAGCTGGGTGCCAAGGAATGCATACGCGCCGAGCGCTTCCAGCATCCGCTGTCGGTGCTGATGGTGGACATCGACTCCTTCAAGGCGGTGAACGACAACTGGGGGCATTCGGTGGGCGACCGGGTGATCTGCGCCGTGGCCGAAGCCTGCCGCCAGCGCATGCGCGAAGGTCTGGACACCGTGGCCCGCCTGGGTGGCGAGGAATTTGTGGTCATGCTGCCCGAAACCAGCGGAAGCAATGCCCGCCTGGTGGCCGAGTCGCTGCGCCAGGCTGTACAGGAGCAGCAGGTTGCCAATGACGACGGCGACCGCGTGCCCTTCACCGTCAGCATTGGCGTGGCCACGCTGGGCCTGGGTGGCGAGTCGTTTGAGCAGCTGCTCAACCACGCCGACAAGGCGCTGTACAAGGCCAAGCAAACCGGCAGGAACCAGGTGCAGTCTTTCGTCCCCCTTCCCACCAAGCCCCAGCTGGTACCCTCTACCAAGTCAGCCGGTTCGGATTGATCGCTACTGAATAAATAGCAGCTTGTGCACACAGCGCGAGCGCCAGCAGCATTTTTCGTGGCTTGATTGTTGCATTCACTGCGACAGGCCCCGGCCCCCTCAAGGCCGCCACCGCCGACCACCAGGAACGAGCCCATGCCCCCTGTCCTTTTGAAAAGTCTGTTCGCCGGTACGATTTTCAGCAGCGCCTTCCTGCTGTTTCTGGTGCAGCCGCTGATCGCCAAACAGATCCTGCCGTGGTTTGGCGGCTCGGCGGCCGTGTGGTCGGTATGCATGGTGTTCTTCCAGGTGGTGCTGCTGGCCGGCTATGCCTATGCCGACTGGCTGACCCGCCGGCCGGTGCGCGTGCAGGCGGCTGTGCACTGCACGCTGCTGCTGTGCAGCCTGGTGTTTCTGCCCATCATCACCGCCGCGCACTGGAAGCCCACGGGCGCGGAAGACCCATCGCTGCGCATCCTGGGCCTGCTGCTGGGCACGATTGGCCTGCCCTATTTTTTGCTATCCACCACCGGACCGTTGGTGCAGTCCTGGCTAGCGCGCACCCCCTGGGGTGTGCAGGTGTACCGCTACTTTTCGCTGTCCAACCTGGCGTCGCTGGCTTCGCTGCTGGCCTACCCGGTACTGATCGAGCCCATCACCACGCTGCGGGAGCAAGCCCTGGGCTGGTCCTGTGGCTATGCGGTTTTTGTACTGATGTGCGGTACCGCCAGCCTGTATGCGGCGGGCTTGAAACCCTATGCGCCCGGTCCAGGCAGCACACCCACATCCGGTGCAGGCCTGCCGCAGGCCGCCCCCGGCCTGGGCACCTATGGCTTGTGGCTGGCGCTGCCGGCCCTGGCATCCTGGCTGCTGCTGGCCGTGACCAACCACATCACGCAGAACGTGGCCGCCATTCCCTTCCTGTGGGTGCTGCCCTTGTCGGTCTACCTGCTGAGCTTTGTGCTGACTTTTGAAAGCGACCGCTGGTACCGCCGCAGTCTGCTGCTACCCGCCACCGCCGTGGCGCTGCTGCTGTGCGCCTATGGCCTGCAGGACGGCATAGGCTATGGCCTGGTAACGGGCGTGCCGCTGTATGTAACCGGCTTGCTGGTGCTGTGCATGTTTCTGCACGGCGAAATGGCCAGCATGCGCCCCCACCATGCCTACCTGACGCGCTTCTACCTGATGTTGTCGCTGGGTGGTGCGTTGGGCGGCGTTACCGTGGGCTTGGTCGCGCCGCATGTGCTGCCGGCCTACTACGAGATGGGTATTGGCCTGGTGTTGGTGGCCGTGCTGGGCGCGGTGGTCTTCCGCCGCCAGCGGCTACTCGCCAGTATCTGCCTTCTGCTGGTGCTGGCCTGCAGCTACTTCGCCTGGCAGCAGGTGCGCGACGAGCAGGACGGCACGCGGCGCATGGCGCGCAACTTCTACGGCACGCTGAGCAGCCTGGACAGCATCGACAAAGACGAGCCCGCGCGCAGCGTGCGCCAGCTCTACCACGGCTCGGTCAAGCATGGCGAGCAGTACCTGGCGGCCGACCGACGCCGCGAGGCCACGGCCTACTACGGCAAGACCTCGGGCGTGGGCCGGGCCATTCTGTCCGCACCGGCCACGCCGCGCCGGATCGGCCTGATCGGCCTGGGCGCAGGCACCCTGGCCAGCTATGGCCGCGCCGGCGATGTGTACCGGGTGTATGAAATCAACCCCCAGGTGTTCGACTTTGCCGACAGCGAATTCAGCTTCTTGAAAGACAGCCCGGCGCAGATCGAACGCGTGCTGGGCGACGCGCGCCTGGCGCTGGAGCGCGAGGCGCCGCAGCGCTTCGACGTGCTGGCGGTGGACGCGTTCTCGGGCGACTCCGTGCCCATCCACCTGATCACCGCAGAGGCCATGCAGGTCTATCTGCGCCACATGCAACCCGAGGGCATCATCGCCTTCCACGTCACCAACCGCTTCCTGAACCTGGCCCCGGTGGTGGAGAAAATCGCCCTGGCCCAGGGCCTACACATCGCCTTTGTGCACGACGAGGCCGAAGACAGCGACCTGCGCCGCACCGACTGGATACTGGTCAGCCGTAGCGCCCAGCGCATGCAGATGGCGCCAATCCACAACGCCAGCAGCCCCGTCCCTCAGATCCCCGGCCTGCGGCTGTGGACCGATGATTTCAACAACCTGTTCGGGGTGCTGAAATAGTGGTTTGACCGATACTGCGGGCTGCTTTTTTTTGTTCCGCCCCCATGCCATTTTTTTTAAACCGCCGCAGCCTGCTCGCCACCCTGGCAGCCCTGCCGACCACCCAGTTATTCGCCGCGCCACCCGCCCCCACCGTCTGGCCACAAGACCTGCACGTACCCGGCGGCGTAGCCCGCCTGTCGCTCGGACCGGCGGCGCAGCGGCCCACAGCGTTCGCCGCCGACGTACCCCTGCTGGTACTGGGCGATGCAATCGAATGGACGGCACTGGTCGGCATTCCGCTGGCGGCCCCGGTGGGTGAAGCCGCCATCACCGTGCGCAATGCCGAGGGAGGCAGCCGGCAGGTGGCGTACCACGTGGGCCCCAAGCAGTACCGCGAGCAGCGGCTGAAGGTGGCGCCTGGCACGGTAGACCTGTCGCCCGCCGACGAGGCCCGCTACGAGCGGGAGCACAGCCATCTGGCCGAGGTCATGGCCCGATTCAGCGAACCGCTACCAGAGTCGTTCGCCATGCGGGTACCGGTGCCGGGGCGGCGCTCCAGCTCGTTCGGACTGCGCCGCGTGTTCAACGGCCAGGCCCGCAACCCGCACAGCGGCATGGACATCGCCGCCGCCACCGGCACGCCGGTGCTGGCACCGCTGCCTGGCCGGGTGCTGGACACGGGCGACTATTTCTTCAACGGCAACACCGTGTGGCTGGACCATGGCGGCGGCCTGCTGGGAATGTTCTGCCATCTGAGCGCGATCGACGTACAGCCCGGCGAACAGCTGCGCACCGGTCAACGCCTGGGCGCTGTGGGTGCCACCGGCCGTGTCACCGGCCCACACCTGCATTGGTCCGTCTGCCTGAACCGGGCCATGGTGGACCCGGCGCTGTTTATTGCGGCTTAAAGCCGTTGTCCACTAGCGGCTCCTGCACCGCACAGACCTGGTTGCGGCCCTGGGCCTTGGCCTGGTAGAGGGCCTGGTCGGCCGCGGTGAGCAGTTCCTCCAGAGACTGGTAGGCAGACGCCTCGTGCCAGGTGACACAGCCGCCGCTGAGCGATACGTGCTGGCCCGCCGTACTGGCGGGTATCTGCAGCGCAACCACGGCCAGCCGGGCTTTCTCGGCAAGGCGCAAAGCGGAGTCGCCTGCGGTGCCGGGCAGCAGCATGGCGAATTCCTCGCCGCCGTAACGGGCCACCATATCGGCCGGCCGCTTGACGGTCTGGGCCAGCGCCTGGGCCACGGCGCGCAGGCAGGCGTCGCCCTGCACATGGCCGAAATGGTCGTTGTAGCGCTTGAAATGGTCTACATCCAGCAGCACCAGGGACAGCACTTCGCCATTACGCTGGGCACGCAGCCATTCGGCCTGGGCCGCGGTGTCAAAGCTGCGGCGGTTGAACACACCGGTCAGGCCGTCGCGCGCCGAGGTGCGCAGCAGGGACGCGTGGGACACCGACAGCTCCTGGTACAGCCGGGTCAGCTGGAATATCAGCGCGGCAAGCAAGCTCATGGACGACACAATGCTGAGCATGCGCGACACATACCAGCCGGTGCTGTAGCGGGCCGAGGACAGCAGGGTCAGCGATACATCGGCCAGCGAGGCCAGCACGGCCACGAAGAGAAACAGGCTGACGATATCCAGGCTTTTTTTCCGGGGTCGCAGCACCAGTGCCACGGCCAGCAGGTTGAGGCACCAGACCGTCCACCCCTCCGCACTGGCACTCAGGGTCTTGAAGTTATTGCCATTGATCAGCTGCGGCAAATCCACGCGCAGGGCCAGGTAGGCCGCCAGCCAGGCCAGCAAGGGTGCGCCCAGGAACAGCAACAACCCTTGGCGCGTGGACACGCGCCGCTCCAGTTCTCGCAAGCGGCCCCAGTCGCGCAGCAGCACGGACACGCAAATCAGCAGCGGATAGCCGCCATGCCACAGCACCCATAGCCAGACGGCGGACTGGTTATTGCCCCCCAGCAAGCCAGCCGGGCCAAACACCCCGGGAAAGACCAGCAGCTGGATGGACACCATCAGAGCCACATACATATAAGCGCAGGCCATGGGCACCAGGTACAGGCGCCGGGTAGTCAGGTACTGGACCATCAGCAGGTAGGCCGTCAGGCCTTCGGTCAGAGACACCACGGCCGCAAATATCGGTAGGAACGGCGCCACCACCGGCAAGGGGGCTTCTGCATGCGGGATGGTGGCCACGGCAACCAACACGATCAACATCACCAACAGGGTCGCAAACCTGCGCTGCATGGAGGTGGCGACAGACTGGTGAATAGCTTCAGGCATAGGGCTTATGTCTTGGGATGCGTCAGGGGTGCAAGCGTCGCGAGGCTAAGCAGGCAGCATGCCCATGCCAGTCCACGCTCGAAAAATGGGGCGAGCTTAAAGCATGAGGCTTTGGCAAGAGATTTCGAACCCCATGCGTGGGCATCGACCGGCACCCTCTTTACTATTCTTTTCATAGCACCCTGCGCACGGTTCACCTGCGCTGGAGGGCATAATATTCAGGAATTTTTTGGATATACCCCGCCCATGACCACGGCCGCAGTGCCCTACCCTACCGACCGCGATGCCGCTGTGCGGATGTTCCAGCTGCTGCTGCAACAGGCGCAGTTGCGCGGCACCACCCTGCGCCCGCCACCGCCACCGCCAGAGCCCAGCAGTTGCTGTGGCCGCGGTTGCAACGGCTGCGTATGGGAGGGCTTTCTGGCGGCCGCCGTTTTCTGGCGCGAAGACGCGCTGCTGGTCCTGCAGACCGGGGAACCAACTGCCGCTTAGCAGGCTCCGTTCCTTCACCCTCTCATCGATTTCCCGACGACACCCCATGCTGCGTGCCCTGAAAGATATTTTTGACACCCTGGTCAACACCGAGCCCACGCCCGAAGAACGCCAGCAAGCCCTGCAACTGGCCACGGCCGTTTTGCTGGTGGAGGTCATGCGGGCCGACAGCAGCAAGCCCGCGCGCGAGCGCCAACCCGTGGCCGCCGCCCTGCGCCAGCGCTTTGCTCTGGACGACGCGGCCCTGGCCCAACTGTTGGCCCAGGCCGAGCAATCTGCCGAAAACGCCTACGACTACCACCGCTTCACGGCCAGCATCAACGACAGCTGCAGCCAGGCGCAGAAGATACAGATCGTGGAATCCATGTGGCAGGTGGCCTATGCCGACGCCCAGGTAGACGCCTACGAGCACCACGCCATCAGCAAGATCGCTGGCCTGCTGCACGTCACCCATGGCGAATACATAGGCGCCAAGATGCGCGCCAAAGAGGCCGCTGGGCTCATCTCTTAAATATCAATTTTGATAGCAACCAGCGCAGGCAGAACCTGCGCCAGGGGCCTATTCACACCGCCAGATAACGCCCTGGCCGGTGGTTGATGGCCAGGGTCATGTTCATAGCCAGCGCACCCAGTACCGACAGCAGCGCGCGCTGCCAATCGGTGGTCCAGAAGGCGCCCAGCAGTATCAACCCGTCTATGCCCATCTGCAGATGGCCGGCGCGCCAGCCAAAGCGGTCTTGCAGGTACAGCACCACGACGCCGATGCCACCCAGGCTGGCCCGGTGGCGAAACAAAATCAGCATGCCACAGCCGCACAGCAGCCCGCCCAACACGGCCGCCAGCGGCGACCACAGCTGCGCAAACACCAGGCCATATGGCAGGTAGTGCGCGAACAGCGACAACAAGGCCACAGCGCAAAAGGTCTTCACGGTGAACTGCAAGCCCATGCGCCACCAAGCGAACAGGTAGAACGGCAGGTTCAGCAGGAAGAAGGCCACGCTGAACTCGGTGCCCGTGGCGTAGCGGATCAAGAACGCCAGCCCCGCCGTACCGCCGGTGAGCAGACCCGCGTGGCCAAACATCACCACCCCCAAGGCCAGAAACAAGGTGCCGATGGCCAGGGCCAGGGCATCTTCATAGAAGCGATGCCGCGCCAAAGGCGTAGCAGGAGGCGCAGTCACAGAACGGGTCATAGGAAATAGGGGGAACAGGGAAAACAGAAAATGGCAGTACCGGCCACCTCAGCGCATGGCAGCAGGAAGGGAAAAAAGCCACAAATGGTAGCGGACCGGCACGCACCAGTCCCGCCACTGCAAGCTGCGACTTATACGCAAACTCCGTGCCCATAGGCCACAGAAAACAAGCGAAACCGACCCATAATCAACAGACGTCCGACACCGTATGCCGAAGTGCGGGCGAACCACCATTTGCCAGCCAATCTGCCACGGAACCACACATGCAAGGGCTCTTGCCATTTCCGGATCATGCACCTTGCGAAGCACCGGCAGCGTGTAGCCAACCCGCTCCCACTGAACAGCAGACATGAAGCTGAGCCCACGCCAGAGCGACTACCTGGTCGCCATCACCCGCACCCTGGGCCGATACCCCCGGCTGGTCGGCATGGTGTGTGGCTACTCGCTGGCTCTTACGCTGGCCCTGGCGGCGTGCGGCTTGGTATTCCAGTCCCTGCTGCGCGATGTAGAAAGCGGGCAAGCCATCGTATTGCGCAATATGCAGGCGCTGCAATTCGATGCAGGGCAGATGCTGACCCAACTCAATAGCAACTTCAGTCCCGATTGCAGCGCCAGCAACCTCAACGCGCTGCGCAGCCTGCTGTTTGAATACCAGTTCATCCGCAGCATCCAGCTGCTGGACAGCCAGCACCAGGTGTACTGCACCACCGAGCTGGGCTTGCTCGACGCACCGAGAGCACCCAACGTGGGCGGCATCGATGGCTCCATCGGGCACTATTTCCTGGGTGCGCCGATACAGCTCGCCAAAGGAGAAGTCCGCACCACCGTGATAGAGCGGGGGCCGTTCCAGGTGGCCATAGGTTCCGACCGGGTGCCAGAAAGCTTTCAGCAATACACCGATGCGGTCTGGGCCGGTAACGCGCGGCAGCGCACCAAGATCTTCAAAAGCAAGTGGGCCCGCTACACCGACACGATGGCCAGCCCCACCACCCCGCATGTCCGCCTGGACTGGGAAAATGCGCTGTTCCTGGTCACCACCACGGTGCCGGGGGTCAGCCCGATAACGGTCCAGACGATTCTGTGGCCCCAGGCTTTCTTCAAAAAACACCTGTTGCTCAGCCTGGGCGGGGGCGCCGTATGCCTGCTGCTGGCCTTTTTGGCGACCGATTTCGTGACGCGGCGCTGCCGGTACTTCCAGTCCATGGAGCACCGCATCCGTTTCCTGTGCGTAGCCGACAACGTGGTCTGCCACTACCAGCCCATCATCGAACTGGCCACCGGCCGCACCGTGGGCTGTGAGGTGCTGGCACGGCTGAATGACGGCGACAAGCTGCTCTTCCCCGACCAGTTCATCCCCGCCGTGCTGGGCAAAAAGCTCGGCTGGGTGTTTGACACCGCCGTCAGCGCGCGCGGCCTGCGTGAGCTGGGCGAAGCCCTGCCGCCGCAAGCTCAAGGGTTCAAGGTGGCCCTGAACTTCTTTCCGCAAAACCTGCGCCACGCCACACTGTCGCCACACCTGAAGCAGGTGCTGCAGCCGCTGAACCGCAACGACCTGCAGGTGGAGCTGGAGGTGACCGAATACAACTTCGCACCGGCCATCGTGCCCGAGTTGCAGCGCCTGCAGGCTGACGGTTTCCTGATCTCCATCGACGACTTCGGCACCGGCTACTCCAACCTGGGCATGGTGAAGAAGGTCGCCCCTGACTACCTGAAGATTGACAAGTCCTTCGTGTTCGAGATGGAGGACCTCACCCTGCGCTCCAGCCTGATCCCCGAAATCATCGCCATCGCTACAGCCGTCAACAGCAAGGTGGTGGCCGAAGGCATAGAAACCCAAGGCCAGGCCGAGCAACTACAGGCCATGGGCGTGCGCTACGGCCAGGGCTACCACTACGCCAAACCCATGCCGTTAGCGGCCTTCATCCGGCACTTGCAGATACAGGATAGCCTGGGCGACGACTTCGACCTGCGCACCGCAGACAAGCCCGACAGTGCTGGCCCGACCCGCTCCTTTATTGATAGCTTGGGACGCTTGCTGCGCTAGCGCAGCAGGCTGTTTTACCTGATTAGCTACCTGCCTCAGACAGACTTGAATTTTGGTTCAGATGCGCCATACTGGTGTTTCATCCAGTTGTGTGCGAGGTGCCCTATGCCTATGAACCGCATCCAATTCCAGCCCGGCCTGTCTATGCCGGACTTCCAAAGTCAGTACGGTCGCGAAGCGCAGTGCGAAGACGCCTTGTTCGCTATGCGATGGCCCCAGGGCTGGCATTGTGCGCACTGCGGGTGTTCGCGTTCGTTTCAAACGCGTAACGGTACAGGCCGCCAGTTGTGGGAGTGTGTGATCTGCGGCTACCAGTCCTCCAGCATCGTGGGCACGGTGTTTGAACACACCAAACTGCCCTTGACGGTCTGGTTCCTGGCGCTGTACCTGCTGACACAAAGCAAGAACTCCATCAGTGCCATGGAGCTTAAACGCCAGCTCGGGGTGAGCTACAAGACAGCCTGGTTAGTGAAGCACAAGCTGCTGGAGGCTATGCGGCTGCGCGAAGAGCCCCGGCGCCTGGATGGGCGGGTGGAAATTGACGATGCGTATCTGGGTGGGGAGCGGGCTGGCCATATCCATGGAGGCCGAGGCGGGCTGAACAAAACCGCCTTCGTGGCGGCGGTGCAAACAACGCCGGATGGCAAACCGCTGTTCATGCGCCTGAGCCCGGTTGCCGGGTTTACCAAGCAGGCGCTCCAGGACTGGGCGTTGCACAGCTTGGCGCCGACGGCGCGTGTGGTGTCTGATGGGACGGCTTGCTTCGCACAGGTCACGCACATGGGCGCTACCCACGAACGCTACGTCACGGGCAGTGGCCGACAAGCGGCCCAGATGCCCGCGTTCAAATGGGTGAATACGGTACTGGGCAACGTGAAGACGGCGCTGAGTGGAACCTACCATTCGGTGGCATATGCCAAGTACGCTGCGCGCTACCTAGCCGAGTTTGCGTACCGCTTCAACCGCAGATTTGACTTGGCCGCCATGCTGCCGCGTCTGCTGCGCGCGGCTGTGACGACCCAGCCACTTCCATTGACTGTTCTTCGATACTCTGAGGCAAGTAGCTAATCAGGCTGTTTTATTCCACAAAAGCGGCGCGCTTTCCAGGCGCCACTTCCCATAAGCCCTGACGGCCATGCCAGCGCAAATAACGCCAGCGGCGTGCAGGGTTTGCCCCAGGATAGCTAATACATTAGTAGTTTAGTATTTCAATAACAGCTCGATTTGACCCTTTATCTGCTTGGTTTGGGTCTTTTACTTCGCACGCTCCCGCTCTTACATCAGAGGAGACAAATTTATGCAGGCTTCCCATTTCCGGACTCGCACGACCTGGATGGGCCTTGCGGTCGCCGTCATTTCAGCTACCGCATTTGCTGCATCGGCTGCCGAAGTGCGCGTGATGTGCTACCAGGACGGCAACGAATGCGATGTCACCAATGAGCTGGCTCGGCGGTTCGAGAGCAAGAATCCGGGCACCAAAATCATTGTGGATACGGTTCCATTCAAAACTATTCTGGAACAGCTTCCAGCGCAGTTGGCCGCGGGTGAGGGGCCGGACATTGCGCGGGTAACCGACCTGGGAGGGCTGACACGGTTCTATCTGGACATCGGCCCTTATCTGAAAGACCGCAAGTATTGGACCAACAACTTTGGCAGCACACTTCCGTGGTTGCGCGCGAATGCCGCCGACAACGGCATCTACGGCTTCATGTCGCAGCTGACGATGACCGGCCCGTTCGTGAACAAGACTCTGTTTGACCAAGCCAAGGTTGCACTGCCCGGCCCCAAGGCGAGTTGGGACGAGTGGGTGGAAGCAAGCCGCAAGGTGGCCAAGGCCACACAAACGCCTGCCGCCATGGCCTGGGACCGATCCGGCCACCGCTTTGCAGGTCCGGCCGTCAGCTATGGCGCCAAGCTGTTCGATGCCAAGGGCGAACTTATGCTGGATGAGGGCTACAAGACGGCCATTCGGAAATTTGTCGGCTGGCACAAGGATGGCACGATTCTCAAGGACGTTTGGGGTGGCTCGGGTGGCTCTACCTACGCCGATTCCATCAATGAGTTCAAAAACGGACGCGTGGTGATGGTGCTGTCCGGTTCATGGCAGATAGCCCGCCTGCAAAAAGAAATAGGCAACAATTTTGACTGGATAGCGGCACCCAACCCGTGCGGCCCGGCCGCTTGCTCGGGCATGCCGGGCGGCGCTGCCTGGGTGGCATTGAAGACGACCAAGTCGCCCAAGGAAGTCGGGCAATTCCTGGACTTCATGGCGCAGGAAGCCAATGTTGCCGAGTTTGCATCGCGCACCAATACGATCTCGGCGCATGCAGGCGTAGCCGCCAAGGGCGTCGACTACCCTACTGCCGGCCCACAGGCCAAGGCCGCGCTCACCATCTTCAGCAGCGGCACCAGCACGATCGCACCCGCTGCTTACCAGTACCAGGGCTACAAGTACAACCGCGCCTTGATGCTCCCCACCGTCAGCCGCGTCACCCAAGCCATCGTCGGTGAGATCGGCGTGGAGGAGGTGATCAACAAAATCAACGCCGACATGGCCGAGGCCGTGAAGCAGGCCCAAAAGTAGCCGCGTGCCTGCCCCAACTCCTGGCGAGCACCTTAACGATCTGACTGCAGCAAAAGCACCCCTATGAAACCGTGGAAAACCGAAATCTGGTCGCTGGAAGGAAATGACACTACCCGCGTCGCGCGCGCCCAGCTCGACGATGGAGCCGAATTCAGCGTGCGATTTGTTTCCCCCACCATGGCGCGGGTGATGCTTCGCCCGGCCGATGGCTGGCGCGAGCCACGAACCTGGGCCATCGCCCCGCAGCCAGGTCCCGACGTACCCTGGGAAGGACGCGAGCGTGACGACGGGTCTGGCTTCGAGCCGCCAATTACACACGCCACACAGGGCAGCTTCGGCACCGAACAACTCACCGTCACTTTAGGCGCGGCACCGCTGCACCTGCAATGGCACGCCTTCGGGGCCGACACGCCGGTGGCGAACGACCGCAAAACCACGGCCTATTTGCACCAATCGCGCGGAGGCCTAGTGCGCCACTACCTGGAGCGCCACACCACAGACCGCTACTACGGTTTGGGAGACAAGACCGGACCGCTCAATCTGCACGGCCGCCGACTGCGTACTGCGGCGTTTGACGCGATGGGCTACGCCCCGAAACATGGCGATTCGTTATACAAACACTGGCCATTCATCATCAGCCGCGCGGCCAATGGGCAGTGGGTGGGGATCTACTATGACACGCTGGCCAACTGCACTTTTGACCTGGGCTGCGAGCACGACAACTACCACGACTTCTACCGCTATGTGGAGATTGAAGACGGCGATCTGGACTACTACCTGATGGTCGGCCGCACGCCAGCCGAGGTGATTGCGCAGTTCGTCCAGTTGATTGGCGGGAGCCACCTGCCACCGCGCTGGACACTGGGCTTTGCGCAAACCGCCATGGGCCTAACCGACCAACCCGACGCCCAGAACCATCTCTCGAAGTTCATTGACGAAGCCGTCGCCAACCGCATTCCCATCTCCTCCTTCCACTACGGCTCGGGTTATTCCAGCCGTGGCAAGCGGCGCTATGTGTTCACCTGGAACCGCGACAAGTTTCCCGACCCCAAGGCATTGAACGCCAAGTTTCACAGCCACGGCATGCACATCGTGGCCAACCTGAAACCCTGCCTGCTGGACGATCACCCGGCCTATGAGGCAGCCAAGGCCCAGGGTGCGTTTGTGGCCGACGCCCACACAGGCAGGCCCATAGTCGAACCATTCTGGGACGGCGTGGGTTCGCACCTGGACTTCACCCAGCCAGCGGCCATTCAGTGGTGGCAGGACGGGCTACGGCAGCAGGTGCTGGACTACGGCATCGACGTGGGCTGGAATGACAACAACGAATATTCGATACAGGACGAAGACGCACAATGTGCGGGTTTCGGGCGCCCTATCCCCATGCACCGCGCGCGCGCACTCCACCCGCTGCTCATGACCCGGGCCACGTTTGAGGCGCAACAGGAACGCGCCAAGGATAAGCAGGTCTACACCGTCACCCGGGGCGGCATGCCCGGTATCCAGCGCTATGCCCAGACCTGGACCGGCGACAACACCACCAGTTGGCACACGCTGCGCTGGAACCTGCGCATGGGCTTGCAAATGAGCTTGTCGGGCATGTTCA
The DNA here is from genome assembly GCF_059418745.1 of Rhodoferax sp. GW821-FHT07F03. Lineage (NCBI taxonomy): Bacteria > Pseudomonadati > Pseudomonadota > Betaproteobacteria > Burkholderiales > Comamonadaceae > Rhodoferax > Rhodoferax sp. GW821-FHT07F03. Next base: position 197,571 of record NZ_JBWKQM010000003.1, on the reverse strand, counting down.
ACATTGGCCACGACATCGGGGGCTTCCATGGCCCCCTGCCCGAGCCGGAACTCTTTCTGCGCTGGGTACAGGCCTGCTGCCTGAACCCACGTGCGATCGTCAACTCCTGGAAGGCTGGTGGCGTAACCAGCGTGCCCTGGATGCACCCGGAGGTGACGCCGGCCATCCGCCAGGCGATCGAGCTGCGCTACCGCCTGATGCCCTACCTATGGTCGCTGTTCGAACGCGCCAGCCAGCACCACGAGCCCATCATCCGCCCCACGTTTTACGATTTCCCGGAGGATGTACAGTGCCTGGAAGACTGCGACGACTTCATGTTGGGCCGCTCATTGCTTGTAGCCCCCGTGGTCGAGGCAGGCGCCACCACTCGCCACGTCTACCTGCCAACCTTGGCAGATGACGCGCAATGGTTCGATTTCCAGACCGGTACAGCTTTTGCCAGCGGCCAGTGGCACACCGTTGACGCACCGCTGGTGCAACTGCCTTTGTTTGCCCGTGCCGGCGCGGCCATTCCCTGCGCTCGGCCTCAGACGGGCCAAATCCCCAGGTTCGACGACCCGGTGGCAGAAACCCGCCGGTTCTAAGAGCCTGTTCACACGTGTCAGACAGTAACTTTTCGGCATTGACACTGCACCGGGATGTCGACATTCATTTGACTCTGAATTCAAGGGTGATGTGCATCAAGTACTTGCGAAAATTTTGCTCAACCAGCTTTGAACTCTTGTTTCATCTAACTCTGAATTTAGACGTATTTTCATCACTTAACTCTGAACTTTTCGAGCTGCAACTGTGGATTGCTGCGCTTGAAGGCCAGCTGTTGTTCGCCAACGATGTACAGCCAGCGGTCGCTAGATGTTGCGTTTCGCACGCCGCATGGGTTGGACCGGCAGTCACCTGCTGTTCATGCGCGCTGCACTGACACGGGCTCCCTAAGTCACAAGGAATTTTTCTCAATCTTTGGACCTGGCAATTTATGCCTGGATGCCTTCGATTGCCACCATGGCTATCAGCGCATCGCAGTTATTCCCGAGTTGTTGCACGGCTACCTTTTCGCGGATGTCCAAATACGATCGCCTGGGTCAATCCAAAACTCGTGGTACCCGCAAGAGTCTGTAAACACTGCGACTCGATGGAAGACCGCATTAACGGGTGTTTCACCAACGTAAAACGCCCGCTGAAATGTCAGATCGGAGCCATCCTTAAATTGGACGTGAACACTGTCATCTGAAAAATCTGCCGCCAGCAGGCGGCTATCAAGAATGTCTTCGGCGGAGCGGCCCAGTCGCTTTGAGAGCACCATCTGCCAGTACTCCAATATATTGAACCATGGCAAGACAGCCAGGAAATTCAACACACCTGCCGCCCGGAATGAGCAGCCCTGCTCCAGGTTGAGAGCCGGGATGCGCAGTGCAGCCGTTACGACTTGACCCTACAGCGTGTCGAAGATGATAGGCCATCCTTCGCTCGGGACACCTGGCTAGTGGTGCACCGCGACCTGAAAAATGCGGGGCCGGTCCGGACCTTCTTGGTCGACGCTGTCGGCAGCCGTTTCACACAGGATGGAGTGGCTACGCCAGTGTAATGTTGCATCCTGCAACAACAAAAATTATTGCAGTGGGCTGTCCCTAATGTCACATCGGACATTGACTCAAATCAAGTCCCAACCGGTCTTTGCTGACGAAGATAGAAGCATCGACGGGTGGCATCTGACTGCGCGTCAATCGAGGTCAATTCGAGGTCAATATATGCAACAGGATCGAGATACGGGAACCTTGGCGATTTGGCGCCTTGAATCAAAACAACGACGCCGGTGTGATGGCAAGGACATGGGCCGGGAATTTGCTGCCGCCCTGGTAGGCTAACCATGTCTCGCAATAGTCCCCTAATAGACGTCTTTGTCAAGGATCGCATGGTTGGGGATGCGAGTTATCCAATGGACTCGTGGGCACCCGAAATCATTGCATCGGCCCCTGATGGAATTCTGCTGGTGAATTTAGATGGCACGATTCTGCTCACGAACAAAGCCATGGAGAATATTTCCGGGTACACCGAATCTGAACTCGTAGGCCACCCGGTGGAAGTACTCCTGCCCGCAGAATTGCATACGCGTCACAAGGAGAGCTCTCGTCGCTTCGGCCGCAATCCTGTGCGTCGCCCGATGGGAATGGTCAAGGATCTGTGCCTGCAACACAAGGACGGAACATCTGTCGCAGTAGACATTGCGTTGAGCCAGTGTGTGGCACACGGCGCAACTGCAATGATCGCTTTTGTGCGAGATATCTCAAGCATCAAGCTGCTTCAGAAGCAAATGCAATTCCAGGCGACACGAGATGCCCTCACCGGTATGCCAAATCGCTGGATGCTTGGTCAACATTTGGAGCATGCGCTGCTGCAGGCAAAGCAGAATCAGACGCAACTTGCTTTGTTGATGATTGACCTAGATGATTTCAAGTCGGTCAAGGATCTTCACGGACATGGTCTTGGCGACAAGGTCCTGATTGAGGCATCCCAACGCATCGCGGACAGCGTGCGCCCATGCGACACCGTCGCTCGGTTAAGTGGCGATGAATTTGTCGTTCTATTGAACGGACTCAGCATGCCGACAGAAGCAGTCGCGGTCGCCGACACGTTGAATCATCGGCTGGAGCAGCCTTGCTGCGTAGACGGTCAGAAGATTCGCCTAAGTGGCAGTGTCGGCATTGCGATCTACCCTGACGATGCCAAAGACGCGGAAACACTGATGCGCTACGCCAATATGGCCATGTACCGGGCAAAGGCGGAAGGAGGTGGACGGTACGCCTTGTATTCGGTCAGCATGGCGGCGCGGGTGGCGGAACGGGTACGAATCCAAGATCGGCTCGAAACTGCGATCAGGACCAACACCCTTCAACTCCATTATCAGCCGCAGATTCACGTGATGACCGGTGACATTGTCGGGGTCGAGGCGCTGCTGCGATGGACCGACGACGAGCTTGGGGAGATGCCGCCCGATCGATTCTTGCCCATCGCGGAAGAAACCGGTTTAATCATTCCACTAGGCAATTGGGTATTGGACCAAGCCTGTCAGCAGGCCGCGATTTGGTTCCAAACGGGCTTTCCAATTCGCGTCGCCATCAATATCTCTGCACGCCAATTCCGTCAACCGGACTTATCAGAGCATGTACAGCGGCGAATTCGGGAGGCTGGCCTACCACCACATCTAATCGAACTGGAGATCACCGAGTCGGAAGCGATGACCGACCCGCAGCAAACGAAATTGCTGCTGACCGAACTTTCCGGGTTGGGTGTGGCGGTCGCTCTGGATGATTTTGGAACGGGACATTCATCGCTAGCCTACATACGCGACTTTCCGATTTCCCGATTGAAAATCGACCGCACTTTTGTCCAGCCGATGACACAACGCAAAACCGATGCTGCATTGGTAAAGGCCATTCTGGTGTTGGCGCACATGATGGGCCTTGAGGTCGTTGCAGAAGGTGTTGAAACCCAAGACCAGTTAGAGCTTTTGCGCGCGCATGGCTGCAACTATTACCAAGGATGGCTATTTTCCAAAGCAGTTTCCGCCGAGAAGATCAACGCCATGCTGGAACAACCATAGTATTTCCGTGAGGTTAGAGGTTTTTCATGCGGCAATGGCCTGCTCTTGATCGAAACATTCGAGTTGCCGGATATCGAGGATACGGACGTACTTTTGCTGAACTTCGATGGTGCCCTGCGATGCCAGCTTCGAGAAAGCCCGGCTGACCGTTTCCAACTTGAGCCCGAGATAAGAGCCGATCTCCTCGCGGGTCATACGCAGAACGAATTCCGAATCGGAGAAACCGCGCGCATGCAGGCGCTTGGCAAGACTCAGCAGGAATGCCGATAAACGCTCCTCGGCACGCATACTGCCAAGCAGCAGCATCATGCCGTGGTCGCGCACGATCTCCCGACTCATCATTCTGTGCATATGATGCTGCATGGCGGGAATGTCGCGGGTAACCGCTTCCAGCTGGTCGAAGCGCATGGCACAGACTTCCGCATCCTCGAGCGCTACCGCATCGCCGTGGTGGCGCTCGGTGACGATGCCGTCAAGCCCCAGTATCTCGCCCGCCATCTGGAAGCCTGTAACCTGTTCGCGGCCATTTTCATTAGAAATAGTAGTCTTGAAAAAGCCCGTTCGTACGGTGTAGATCGACACGAAGGGATCACCATCGCCGTACAACGACTCCCCACGCTTGATACGGATGCGCTTGGACACCAGATCGCCGATGCGGTCGCGCTGGGATGCGTCCAGGTCGACAGGCATGCAAAGTGACTGAAGCTTGCACTTAGAGCAGTCTACGGCAGTTGATGTGTTCATTGCGGTTCCTTGTAAACGGGCGATGAGCAACTTTAGGCAGCCCAGGGTTGGTTGGCTGTAGGGAGTTCTTGATGGCGGCTGACGGGAGGTATGGCGGCTTTCGAGCAGAAACATCTGCAATGTGATGCACGTAGTCCGCTACCATGGCTTCCGCCAGGCCGGTGCCTGCGCCAGAATGTCGCCATGTCCAGAATAGAAACGACCCAATCCTCCCTGGAGGCAGCAGGACTCTCGACGCCCGGTGACGCCGTGCAAAGCCTGGCCGACAGCGAAACACGGCTGGCGGCGCTGTTCGAGTCGGCGATGGACGGCATCGTGACCATTGACGACGCGCAGCGCATCGTGCTGTTCAACAAGGCGGCCGAGCGGCTGTTCCGCTGCGCAGCGGCAGACGCCCTGGGGCAGCCCATCACGAAGTTCATTCCCGTGCGTTATCGCGCCCACCACGACGCCTATGTCCAGTCGTTCGGCGAGACCGGCGTCACCACACGGCGCATGGGCGGCACCGGCGCCATCAGCGGCCTGCGCACGGACGGTGAAGAATTCCCCATCGAAGCCTCGATTTCCCAGGTCGATGTAGGGGGGCACAAGCTTTTCACCGTCATCTTGCGCGACGTGACCGAGCGGGTGCAGGCCGAGCAGCGCCTGCGTGAGCAGCAAGCGACGCTGGCCGCCGTGATCGACGCCGCAAGCGACGCTGTGGTCAGCTGCGACGAGGACGGACGCATCGTGCTGTTCAACCCCGCCGCGGAACGCATTTTCGGCCGTACGGCGGCGAGCATGCTGGGCTCGCCCCTGGACGCGTTGATACCCGCGCGCTACCGCGAGAGGCACGGGGGCGACTTCCAGGGTTTTGTCGACTCCCAGGTGACGCGCCGCGCCATGGGGGCCGGGCGGGTCAAGGGCATCCGGGCGGATGGTGAGGAACTGGAGTTGGAGGCTTCCATCTCACGCGCCACAGTCAATGGCCGCCTGACCCTGACGGCGATCCTGCGCGACGTGACCCAGCGCGCCCGGGCCGAGGCCGCGCTGCTGCGCTACCAGACCGAGCTCTCAGACCTGGCGCAGCAACTCATGAACCAGGAAAAGGTCACCACCCGCAGACTCGCGCAAGCCCTGCACGACCAACTGGGCCAGACCCTCACCGCCATCCGGCTGAGCTTCGATGCGGCCGCGGCCAGGCAGGCCGATGTAAGCATGGCCGGGCCTGGGGCGCTGCGTGTCAGCGGTCTCATCGACCAGGCCATTCGTGAAGTACGCCAAGTGCTGGTAGATCTGCGGCCGCCACTGCTGGACGACGATGGCCTGGCCGCGGCGCTGGACAACGAGCTGCAGGCGCGCGATCGCCTCGCGGTTGGGGTGGACCTGCTGCTGGAAGTGGATCCAGAAATCTCCGCGCTGCGCTGGCCCGCCGACATCGAATACGCGGCCTTCATGGTAGTGCGCGAAGCCATGGCCAACGCCATTCAGCATGCGCAGGCCAGCCTGGTGCGGGTGGTGCTGACCGGGGCCGAGCGGCACATGCGCGTGGAAGTGATCGATGACGGCCGCGGCTGGCCGCTGGAAGCACAAGGCGCACGACCGGGCCATCTCGGCGTGGTGGGCATGCGTGAACGTGCGCTGGCCATCGGCGCCAGGTTCACCATCAACTCAGGCTTTGGCGCCGGCCCTGGCAGTGGCACGGTCGTTCGATTGGAATGGGAGCCTTCGTCATGAGCACGCTATATCTGGTAGACGACCATTTGATGGTGCGCGAGGGCCTGCGCGCCGTATTGGAAGTGGCCGGCCATGAGGTGGTCGGCGAAACCGCCGACCCCACGGTGGCCATTTCAGAAATCCTCCGTCAAATGCCCCAGGTGCTGTTGCTTGATCTGAGCCTCGGCAGCCGTTCGGGCTTCGAAGTGCTGGTGGAGCTGCAGCGGCGCAATGCCAATGTGAAGACCGTGGTGCTCACCATGTCGGCCCAGCCCCAGCATGTGACCGAGGCATTGCGCATGGGCGCGGTTGGCTATGTACTGAAGGGTGCAGCGTCAAGCGAAGTGCTGCGAGCCATCGAGGTTGTGCTGCAAGGTAAGCGATATCTAGGGCAGGATGTAGCCGATCTGGTGGCGCAGGCCCTCACGGGCAACCAGGACGAGGATCCGTTCGTAGCGCTGTCACCGCGCGAGCGTCAAATAGTGGTGATGGTGGTGCAAGGACAATCTAGCACTGTCATCGGCCGCGAACTGCACCTGTCGTCCAAGACGGTAGATACCTACCGAAGCCGGCTGATGAACAAGCTTGGCGTATCCAACGTCACCGCCCTGGTGCGGCTGGCGATGCGGCACAAATTGGTGGGCGCAGACACCTAGCGGCAGTTGAGACCACGCAACTGTCGCACTTGACCGGACGCTATCGGTCAAAAACTCCCCACAGACGTTCGCATTCGCTTTTCCTACAGTTCGATCTGACCCCAGAGCCGCTGGCCGCGACAGGGGTTGTACTGGATCTCACTCAAGGAAAAATCATGCACGCATGTGAGGAGACGACAAGTGCCAACGAAGCTGCGCAATTCAGTTGGGGCTGGGTCAGCGCCACACCACAGGCGATGCGGGATTCATTGACAACAAGGATGGTGCTCGCGCTCCATTTTTCATCGCTGAAGCTCCGCCGCGACCGTCGCACGCGATATTTGGCCATAGCAATGGATCGGCATCAGGTTTCATGCGATCTGATCGGATTCAAGTTGATGGAGACACCGCTGATCGACCGCATGGCCATACCGTTGCGGCGGGCGTTTCGCAAATCCAGCCTACCTTTGAGCACTGGCTATTCTTCACTGGTCTGCCTGCGGTGCTTTTCGATCCCGTCCCTCAAGATTGCTCGCCGATTCGTCTCCGGCATCGCCGTGAACCCAAGCACCTGCAAGATCGCGCGGCTGATCGGGGAGGTGGCGCACCGGCTGGATCTGTGCTGCATTGCCGAAGACATCGAAGCCGAAGAGCAGCAGTGCTTAGTACTCGCTCTTGAAGGCAACGAGCTCCAGGGCATTTTATTGATCCCCCCGATGGAAGTTCAGATTACGTTCAGCCAACTGGCCGGATGCCTATCCTGGATTGGGCTTACTAACAGGATGTCAGACAGGATGTCAGACGCTGACAAAAGTATTGACCCAAATCAAACCCGGTGGCCGGCGCATCACCGAAACTCCGCCCAAGAACATCTTGCCGGTTCATGGGGCGAACTAGTGGTATCAGGCGATTCAATGGAAGGAAGAGCGTTGTGTACAACCGGCTGAACAGGCCACGCGGTGATGCACCGAACCTGCATCCACTATGCATCCTGACCGTATTCGAATCGGGGCTGTACCGGGACCAGGTTCGTCAATGGTGCACCGCGCTGGTACCCGCAAGTCGCGTCCTCGACGTGTCGAGTGCAACCGACGCGGTATTCACACTGCTGACCGAGCAGGTGGACATAGTGCTCATTGATGCCATGCTGGCCGTAGACATGTTGGGTGCACTCAAGCACCATGCACGTCGATCTTCTCCGTATGCCAGGCTGGCCGTATTTAGCAGTTCCGCGGCCATGCAGGCAAGTTCTTCGGGGTCCTCACCCGGCGAGACTTTGCCGTGGTCTGAACTTCAACCAATGGTGGAGCAGTTGCTGACTGCGGCATGAAACTGCCGGAGTCAGACTGGGCGGTGTAAGCCACGTGGCAAAGGACGCACGATGTCGCGTCGTAACCGTGAGTGATTTCATTGCACGTTTTTCAATCTGAAACAAGGGGGGCGGCGGAAACCGACACCCGCCCCGATACGCATTCCACAGGCTGCGCCCCGCCCATCCGCAACCAATTTTCCAAATTTGCAGCCTCTGACCTTGAATTGACACAAGAAGCCCTTATCATTAGCACTCGAAGGCAATGAGTGCTAACACTTTTGCTTCATCCCCTTTTTGCAACATTTCATCTTTAGGAGATTCCATGAACCTACGTCCCCTCGGCGATCGCGTGATCGTTAAGCGTATTGACAGCGAAACCAAGACCGCTTCCGGCATCGTGATTCCTGACTCTGCTGCTGAAAAGCCAGATCAAGGCGAAGTGCTGGCTGTAGGCCCAGGCAAAAAGAACGACAAGGGTGAAATTTCCGCCCTGTCCGTCAAGGTCGGCGACCGCGTTCTGTTCGGCAAGTACAGCGGCCAAACCGTCAAGGTTTCTGGCGACGAACTGCTGGTGATGAAGGAAGACGACCTGTTCGCAGTCGTCGAGAAGTAATTTCTCGCCTTTCACCGTCCCCTTAATTAATTGAATCCGGAGAAATTCTCATGGCAGCAAAAGACGTAGTTTTCGGCGGCGAAGCCCGCGCACGCATGGTTGAAGGCGTGAACATCCTGGCTAACGCAGTCAAGGTGACCCTGGGCCCTAAAGGCCGTAACGTGGTTCTGGAGCGCTCGTTCGGTGCCCCTACCGTGACCAAGGACGGTGTGTCCGTGGCCAAGGAAATCGAACTCAAAGACAAGCTGCAAAACATGGGTGCGCAGATGGTCAAGGAAGTTGCTTCCAAGACCTCCGACCTGGCTGGTGACGGCACCACCACCGCAACCGTGCTGGCACAAGCCATCATCCGCGAAGGCATGAAGTACGTGGCCGCCGGCATGAACCCGATGGACCTGAAGCGCGGTATCGACAAGGCTGTGGCAGCCCTGGTGGAAGAGCTGAAGAAGGCTTCCAAGCCCACCACCACCTCCAAGGAAATCGCCCAAGTCGGCTCCATTTCCGCCAACTCTGACTCCAGCATTGGTGACATCATCGCCAGCGCCATGGACAAGGTCGGCAAGGAAGGCGTGATCACCGTGGAAGACGGCAAGTCGCTGGCCAACGAGCTGGACGTGGTTGAAGGCATGCAATTCGACCGCGGCTACCTGTCGCCCTACTTCATCAACAACCCAGAAAAGCAAGCCGCTTTGCTGGACAACCCGTTTGTTCTGTTGTTCGACAAGAAGATCAGCAACATCCGTGACCTGCTGCCTACCCTGGAACAAGTTGCCAAGTCTGGCCGTCCTCTGCTGATCATCGCTGAAGAAGTCGATGGCGAAGCACTGGCGACCCTGGTGGTCAACACCATCCGTGGCATCCTGAAGGTTGTGGCTGTGAAGGCTCCTGGCTTCGGCGACCGCCGCAAGGCCATGCTGGAAGACATCGCCATCCTGACCGGCGGCAAGGTTATCGCTGAAGAAGTCGGCCTGACCCTGGAAAAGGTCACCCTGGCTGACCTCGGCCAAGCCAAGCGCATCGAAGTGGGCAAAGAAAACACCACCATCATTGATGGCGCCGGTGCAGCTGCCGACATCGAAGCCCGCGTCAAGCAAGTGCGCGTTCAAATCGAAGAAGCGACCAGCGACTACGACCGTGAAAAACTGCAAGAACGCGTGGCCAAGCTGGCTGGCGGTGTTGCCGTGATCAAGGTTGGCGCGACCACCGAAATCGAAATGAAGGAAAAGAAGGCCCGCGTTGAAGACGCCCTGCACGCTACCCGCGCTGCTGTGGAAGAAGGCATTGTGGCTGGTGGTGGTGTGGCTCTGCTGCGCGCCAAGCAAGCTGCTGGCAAGATCGAAGGCGCTAACGCCGACCAAGACGCCGGCATCAAGCTGGTGTTGAAAGCCATCGAAGCACCTCTGCGCGAAATCGTGTTCAACGCTGGCGAAGAAGCCTCCGTGGTCGTCGCAGCTGTGTTGGCCGGCAAGGGCAACTTCGGCTACAACGCTGCTAACGGCGAATACGGCGACATGATCGAAATGGGTATCCTGGACCCAACGAAGGTGACCCGTACCGCTCTGCAAAACGCAGCCTCCGTCGCATCCTTGATGCTGACGACCGAAGCCATGATCGCTGAGTCTCCAAAAGACGAAGCTGGTGCTGGCGGCGGCATGCCTGGTGGTATGGGCGGAATGGGCGGCATGGGCGACATGGGCATGTAATTTCGCCGCGAAACGGGCCGCCCGCGTCGTTACCAAGTCTTGCCGTGGCGATGCCACTGTCTGCGACTTGGCGCCTAGCGGACGACCCGTTGCGCAACGAAATCCGTCCCATTCGACACACGTCGAAAAAGACCATAAAAAAACCCCGCAGAGTGCGAACTCTGCGGGGTTTTTTTATGGTCAACAGGAAAGCTTAGGCGAGCTTGAAAGCCTTGCGCGCATCCAGTGCGGCCTGGCGCACGTGGCAGCCTTCCTGGTGGTCGTTGACCAGGCCCATGGCCTGCATGAAGGCGTAGACGGTGGTGGGGCCGACGAACTTCCAGCCCTGGCGCTTGAGCTCCTTGGACAGCGCCACCGACTCGGGTGACTGACCCATGGCACGCAGTGCCTCTACTGTCAGGCGGCTGGGGCGTGACGCAGCGCTGGGCTCGAAACGCCAGAAGTAGCTGGCCAGCGAGGCTTCTTTCTCCAGCAACTTCTCGGCGCACTGGGCGTTGTTGATGGCAGCCTCGATCTTGCCGCGGTGGCGCACGATGCCAGCGTCGCCCAGCAGGCGCTCTACATCTTTCGGACCGAAACGCGCCACCGTGGCGATGTCAAACCCGGCAAAGCCAGCGCGGAAGCTCTCGCGCTTGCGCAGGATGGTGAGCCAGCTCAGGCCCGACTGGAAGCCTTCCAGGCAGATCTTTTCAAACAACCGGGTGTCGTTGCCCACGGGGAAGCCCCATTCGCGGTCATGGTAGTTGCGATAGATCTCGGAGCTGTCGCACCAGAAGCAGCGCTGGGGCTGCGGGCTGTCGGTAGAGGTGGGTAAAGAGTCCATGCGGCATTTTGAACCATCCGTCCTGCAGCCAGGCACGACACACAGGCGTAATGTCTCAAAATGATCGATACTGGTCGCACTTCAAATGGATTTCCATGCGCTGCCGCACAAAAATAGTACACATACAACAACCCATTTGAAAGAAGCACACCATGAAAACCTGTCTTATTCTGATCGACGCCCAGGAATCCTTCCGGCACCGCCCATACTTTACGCCAGCCACCCTGCCCGGCTACCTGGCAGAGCAGAACGCCCTGATCGAAGGCTGTGTGGCCCGTGCCATTCCCATCGTGCGGATCTTCCATGTGGACGGCCCCAAGACCGCCGACAACGCTTTCGCCGTCGAATCTGGCCACATCCAGCCGATTCAAGGCCTGGCGCCGTTTGAAGCCGCCGCCACTTTCACCAAAAGCCGCCATAGCGCGCTGGTCGACACCGGGCTGCAGGTCTGGCTGACACAGAACGGCACCGGCAAGCTGATCATCAGCGGCATCCGCACCGAGCAATGCTGCGAAACCACCACTCGCCATGCATCCGACCTGGGCTGGTCGGTGGACTACTGCCTGGACGCCACGCTGACCTGGGACATGCAGCACCTGGACGGCTCGGTGCTGGCCGCCGCCGACATCAAGGCCCGCACCGCGGCCGTGCTGACGGAGCGTTTCGCCCGCATCTGCACGGTAGACCAAGCCCTGGCCGGAGCCGCAGCATGAGCATCCACGTCGCCATTCTGGTGTTCGACAATGTGGAAGCACTGGACTTCGCCGGCCCCTACGAGGTGTTCACCACCGCCAGCCGGGTCCACGCCCGCAGCCATCCCCACGACGCACCGCTGTTTGCTACACAATGCGTAGCACGCAGCGCAGATACAGTCTTCGCCAGAGCCGGATTACGCATAATTCCCGACGCCACCTTCGCCAGCTGTACCGCAACCGACCTGCTAGTCATCCCCGGCGGGGTGGTCGATACGGCCATGGCCTGCAAGCCGACGATTGACTGGATCGCCGCCACCGCGGGTACAGCCAGCACGGTGGCCTCGGTCTGTACCGGCGCCTTTCTGCTGGCGCAGAGCGGCGTGATCCAAAGCGGCCCAGTCACCACGCATTGGGAAGACGTGGCCGATCTGCAGCGGCTGTTCCCGGCACTGGACGTGCAAACCGGCCCGCGTTGGGTGGATTGCGGACGCACCATTACATCGGCCGGCATCAGCGCTGGCATCGACATGTGCCTGCACCTGGTGGGCAAGCTGGCCAGCCATGACCTGGCAGTGCGCACCGCCCGCCAAATGGACTACGCGTGGCAGCCCCAGCCGTAATCCAGGTGCTGTTCGTGCTGATGCCGAACAGCCTGCTACTCGACTGGGCCGGCCCGGCCGAGGCGCTGCGCATTGCCAACCAGTGCCTGCGGGCCCAGGGCCAGCCCGAGCGCTTTGCCTTGCAGTTCGTCGGACCGGAGGCGGACAACGTGTCTTCCGTAGGCGCCCTGCTGACCGGTCTGCGGCCGCTGCCGGCCGTACTGGCCGCACCCAGCTGGGTAGTGCTGGTCGGTCTGCCTGGCAGCACCATCGACGTAGACAACGCACCGGCCCGCACTGTGCTGCACTGGTTGCGCGGCCTGCGCCCGCAGCGGCAGCAGCTGGAACTGGTCACCGTGTGCGCCGGCACCCTGCTGGCCGCCCATGCGGGACTGCTAGCCGGTAGACGCGTGACCACGCACCACCAGCATCTGGACGAGTTGCGCGGCGTGGAGCCGTACTGCGAGGTGGTGGCCAACCGGGTGTTTGTGGAAGATGCGCCGGTGTACAGCAGCGCAGGCGTGACCACCGGCATCGATCTGGTGTTGCAGCGCATAGCCGATACCTGCGGCGAGCCGATCGCCGCCCAGGTGGCACAGACCATGGTGGTGGCGCTGCGGCGCGGGCCGCACGACCCCGAGCTATCGCCCTTCTTGAGCTACCGCAACCATATGCACCCTGCCCTGCACCGGGTGCAAGACGCTGTGAGCCTGGACCCGCGCCACGGCTGGACGGTGCCGCGCATGGCCGAGATCGCCCATACCTCGCCCCGGCATCTGACGCGCCTGTTCGTGGAATACACGCAGATCGCGCCGCTGCAGTACCTGCGCCGCATCCGTCTGGCGGTGGCCCAAACAGCGCTGCAGTCCGGCCACAGCGTGAACCAGGCAGCAGAGCTGGCGGGTTTCAGTTCTGACACGCAGCTGCGCCGGGCTTGGCACCAGCTGGGGCTGAGCGGCGCCCCCTCGCAGGCGCGGCCGGCCTGAAGCCGCTTTACAGGAACATGCCGCCAGAGGCCTCGATACGCTGCGCGTTGACCCAGCGGTTGGCCGGCGTCAGCAAAGAGGCGATAACACCGCCGATATCATCGGGCACGCCCACGCGGCCCAGCGCGGTTTGCGACGCCACAAAAGCATTCAGTTGCGCGTTGTCACGCACCGCACCGCCACCGAAATCGGTCTCGATAGCGCCCGGCGCCACCACATTCACCGCGATGCCGCGCGGGCCCAGCTCCTTGGCCATGTAGCGGGTCAGCACCTCAATGCCGCCCTTCATCGCGCCATACGCGGCATAGCCGGGCAGTGCGAACCGGGCCAGACCAGACGAGATGTTCACGATGCGGCCACCGTCGGCCATCAGCGGCAGCAGCTTTTGCGTCAGGAAGAAAACACCTTTGAGATGGATATTGACCAGCGTGTCGAACTGGGCCTCGGTGGTCTCCATCAGGCTGGCGTGGATGCCCACACCGGCGTTGTTGACCAGGAAGTTGAAGTTTTCGCGCTGCCACTGCTCGCCCAGCACCTGCTTCACCGACACCGCAAAAGCGGCAAAACTGCTGCTATCGCCCACGTCCAGTTGCAGGGCGACAGCGCGCCGGCCCAGGGCCTGGATTTCAGTTACTACGGCAGCGGCTTCGGCAGCCTGGCTGCGGTAGGTCAGGATGACATCGCTGCCCGTTTGGGCGATGTGCAGTGCGGCGTTTTTACCCAGGCCACGGCTGCCGCCGGTAACGATGGCGATAGGGGTATTGGTAGAGGATGGCATGCTGCGTCCGTTCAGAGTGGTTAAGGATGGGTGCAAGTCTATTGATCGCCTCAACCCAGATAAATATCAAAAATATGATTTGTTTGTTCGCGATAATTGAACAATGAACCCTGTAGACCGCATGCACATCTTCACCCGGGTGGCGGAACTAGCCAGCTTTACCCAGGCGGCAGACGCCCTGGGCCTGCCCAAAGCCAGCGTTTCCACGGCGGTGCAGCAGCTGGAGAACCAGTTGGGCACACGCCTGCTGCACCGCACCACGCGCCGGGTGCAGCTGACGCAAGACGGCCAAACCTTCTACGAGCGCAGCAAAGACCTGCTGGCCGACATGGAGGACCTGCAGACCATGTTCCAGCAACCTGGCGTGCAGGCCCTGCGCGGGCGGGTACGGGTGGACATGGCTACCGGCATGGCGCGCGACATTGTCATCCCCCGCCTGCCCGAGCTGCTACAAGCCCACCCTCTGTTGGAGGTGGAGCTGAGCAGTACTGAGCGCCGGGTGGATCTGGTGCGCGAAGGCTTTGACTGCGTGCTGCGGGGCGGCCCGGTGCTGGACCCCAGCCTGGTAGCCCGGCCGCTGGGCGCCATGCGCATGCGCAACTGCGCCAGCCCGGCTTATCTGCAGCGCTATGGCCATCCGCAATCACTGGAAGACCTGGCCGGGCACCAATTAGTGCATTACGCCAGCACACTGGGCACCAAGCCCCTGGGTTTTGAATACGCCATCGGTGCGCAGGACCACTACCTGCCGATGGCCGGCGCCGTGACCGTCAACAATGCCGAGGCCTATACCGCCGCCTGCCTGGCCGGCCTAGGGCTGATACAGGTGCCAGACACGGGGCTCAAGACACTGCTGAGCCGGGGCTTGCTGGTGGAAGTGTTACCCGACTTCGTGCCGCGCCCGATGCCGCTGACGCTGCTTTACGCCCATAGGCGCAACCTGTCCAAGCGCGTACGCACCGTGATGGACTGGCTGGCGCAGGTGATCACACCACACATTCAGCCACCACGGGCAGACATCACATAAAGTGGTAGCGCAGGCCCAGGTTGAACTGGTTCAGGCCTGTACGGCCGGTGTTGGTGTCGTCCCCCACATGGGTGTAATGCACCAGCTCGGCCGTGGCATCCACATTCGGCGTGATGGCATAGGCCGCGCCTGCGCCCAGGGCCAGCGAGGTGTGCGTGCTACTGCCTGAATAGTTGGTGGAACCGCTGGTGGAGGAAAGGTCCAAGTTGGTCTTCCAGCGCTCAACCCCGAGGCGGCCATAGAGCGACCACTTGTTGTCTATCGGCGCAATGCCCAGCACGTGCAGGCCCAGGCCATGGGCTTTCCAGGAGCCCGCCGCGCTGTCTGCCGAGGGCGACGATATGGCGGACTGCACGTCCATCTTGCCCACCCGGTCGTAGCTGGCTTCCACGGCCACGTTCGGACTGACGCGGTAGCCCAGGCGGAAATTCGGGTTGGTACTGCTGCTATCGGCAGAGCTGCTACTGACCACACCTTGGTTGGCCAGCGCCGAATCGATCTTTCCGCCTAGACCCGATGCGCGACTCATGGACAAGCCACCGCCCACGTACACGTCGCCCGTAGGGTCAGCCGCATGGGCCAGAGGCATGGCCAGAACCAGGCCCAGCGGCGCCAGGGTGGCAAAAACAGTATTCAATTTCATACCTATTCCTTGGTGATGGAGCCGCCGCGCGCACTGCGCCCAGCGGACTCCGCATGCCCGCTCGCACAGGCAGCGGGAGATGCTGAAAAACGGATTGCGTACCGGACACAAAGACCGGTAGCACCTGCACAACGCCATTGAAGCGTCCCAAACTGTCTGCCCGGTGCAGGCTCGGTAAAGCCGATGTAATAAAAATCAGCGCGGGTAACGCACTGACGAGGGCGTTGACACGTGCTTTTGCGCCGTTTGACACCTACACGCAGCCTTATGATCGTTATAGATGCAGCATATTTCGCCTGCAATACCGACATGAATCAAGGAGACGCCATGCGTGAGAAGTCGAAAAAGAGAATTTTGGTCACCGGTGGCGCAGGCTTCCTGGGCAGCCATCTGTGTGATCGCCTGGTGGCGCGCGGCGACGATGTGCTGTGTGTGGACAACTTCTACACCGGCAGCAAGAGCAATGTGGCCCACTTGCTGAACAAGAGCAATTTCGAACTGATGCGCCACGATGTGACGTTTCCGCTATACGTTGAAGTTGACGAAATTTACAACCTGGCCTGCCCCGCCAGCCCGGTGCATTACCAGCACGACCCGGTGCAGACCACCAAGACCAGTGTGCACGGCGCCATCAATATGCTGGGCCTGGCCAAGCGCTGCAAGGCCAAGATTCTGCAGGCCTCCACCTCCGAGGTGTATGGCGACCCCGAAGTGCATCCGCAGCAGGAGTCGTACTGGGGCCGGGTGAACCCGATCGGCATCCGCAGTTGCTACGACGAAGGCAAACGCTGTGCGGAAACCCTGTTCTTCGACTACCACCGCCAGCACCAACTGCGTATCAAGGTGGTGCGCATCTTCAATACCTACGGCCCCCGCATGCACCCGGACGATGGCCGCGTGGTCAGCAACTTCATCATGCAAGCCCTGCAGGGCAAGGACATCACGCTGTATGGCGATGGTGGCCAGACGCGCAGCTTCTGCTATGTAGACGACTTGCTGGAAGCAATGATCCGCATGATGGACAGCCCGGACGAATTCACCGGCCCGGTAAACATTGGCAACCCCGGAGAGTTCAGCATGCGCGAACTGGCCGAGCAAGTCATCGCCCTGACAGGCACCACATCCAAGATCGTCCACCTCCCCATGCCCGCAGACGACCCGCGCCAGCGCAAACCCGACCTCACGCTGGCCCGCCAGATGCTGGACTGGTCGCCCACCATTCCGCTGAACGAAGGACTGCAAAAGACCATCGCCTATTTCGCACAGCTAGCCTAAAGACCGGACACGCATGGAACAGCTCGCGACTTTTGTGTCTAGCCGGGGCATGCTGAAGTCTTGCGGCAGCCACCACGCCAAGCCGGTCTCCAGCCACCCCGGCCTGGAGCCCGAACTGCTGCAGAACCACCGGCCGGGTGGCTCCATCTATGTCTGTACGGACGCCCTGCTGAACTTTGCCGTGCAACTGTTACCGCAGATTAGCAGCCCGTTCGTACTGGTCAGTGGTGACAGCGATGTGCCCATCAACGATGCCCTGCTGGCCCACCCGGCCATAGCTACATTGCTGGCCAGCGACTACTTGCTGGCCTGGCATGCGCAGAACCTGGTGAGCCAGCACCCGAAGCTGTCCCTGCTTCCCATTGGCATGGACTACCACACCATGTGGGAGCGCCCCGGCATGTGGGGCATTACGGCCATCTCGCCGATGGCGCAGGAAAACGCATTGCTCAACACGCTGGCCGCGTCGCCTGACTTCCATCTGCGCTACCTGACGGCTTATTGCAACTGGCATTTCGCGATGGGACGTGGAGACAGGCAGGAGTGCTTTGACAAGGTGGACAAGTCGGTGTGCTTCTTCGAGGCCAATGCCGTGCCACGCAACAGCACCTGGCTCCGGCAAGCGGAATGCATGTTCGTCGTCAGCCCCGAAGGCGCGGGCATGGACTGCCACCGTACCTGGGAGGCGATTCTGCTGGGTTGCATTCCCATCGTCAAAAGAAATGCCATGTCCAACCTGTTTACGGAACTGCCAGTGCTGGTGGTAGAGGACTGGCAAGAAGTCCAACGTGACACGCTGATGCGTTACTTCCAAACACTGGCAGAACGCAAATTCGATTTCTCACCTCTGTTTCGCCACTACTGGACTCAGAAGCTAGAGGGCCGCACCTCCCGGCTGCTGGACCCCATGGGCTACGCAGACTTTCGCAAACTGCTCACACGAAAGACCGGTTGATGGCCAACGCCACCCTGCAAGACGCCCAGATATTTAAAGAGCGCTGCGAGGACAGCCCCGGCATCCTGGTGCTGTGCCAGGGCGACTGGAGACCCACCGCAGAACGTGTGCGCCTGTTTGAGGAGCAAAACTACTATGTGCTGACTGCCGCCAATGGCTACCAGGACATTGTGGACTGGCTGCCCCAGCCGCGCTGCATCGGTGCCATGTTCGCGCACCCAGCCACCGTGGCCCAGGCTCGACAGCAGTATCCGGACAAGGTGATTGAGCGCTTCGAGGGCGTGGGCGCCCGATTCCTGCGCACCCTGACGCAGGAATTGCCTTACGGCTTGCATAACGCAGGTCTGCCATTCACGGGTACCGTACCTGCCGCACTAAAGACCGTAGATGTGGTGTCCGTCTTCTCGCCTGTGGCGCTCAAGCGCGGGCAGTTGCTGATCGAGTCCCTGCTGGCGGCAAACGTCACGGCTTACCTGTTCGCCCAGTCGCTAGGTTCCAACCCACAGCTGCTGGAGTCATTTTTCGAGGTAGTGCGCAAGGCGGGCAAGTCGATTGAATACTTTCACTACCCGTTCGACCCCTATGCGCTGATGCGTATCGATGGGCGCATCGTCATCGATGGCCGCCCTATTGGGGCGAATAACAGCGTAGTCTCTGCCTACCTGGCCCGCGCGCGCCTTTTGGTACATACATCCACTACCGAGGGCATATCCAACTCGGTCATGGAAGCACTATTGAACGATGTACCGGTGCTGGTGTGCGAGGACATACGCGGGCCGCTGCAGGACCTCTCGCTACAGCTGCCAGGGTGCATCTCCCGGTCAGAACCCGAAGCCCATGCACTAGTGGCACATATCCAACGCTTGCTGGCAGCCCCAAAGGCACACGGAAGCATCCGCGAAAGCTTTCGGCACGTTATCAACCCCTTCGAAATCAACCGCCAGATGGTGCGCGGCACCCAAGCATGGTTCGCACGCAATGGCCTGCCCTGGAAAGGCCATTGCCTGGGACTGCTGGGGGGCGTGCAATCCAAGCTCGACCTGGCGCACGCAACAGCGGAAGAAAGCTACCGGGGTCATCAGCACATCTACCCCAACCCTACGGAAGCCCTGCAGTGTGCGGCATTCCAGATACAGATTGCCGAGACCATTGGAGCTACACCCCACGCCGCCAGCCTGCGTGCAGAAATGCAATATATACAAGGCGGCCTGACTACCCCGCCCCAGAGCAAAGCTCTACCTGCACTCATCGCGTTACTCGCAGCGCGTACCGACATACGGCATGTGCTGGCGGTGGGCGCCACCAACAGTCCGCAACTGGAGGTACTGGTAGAGCAGTTGGGAAACAACCCCGTCCATCCGCAGCTACACTGCATGGAGAGTGCCCTCTCGCCCTGCACAGCCATGCAGCAACGCCACGGACAGAAGAATTTTGTCCATTGCCACCACGCCAGCACGGTACCGCTGGAAGTCTTCCCCTCGGCTGCGGATGTAAGCCAGTTTTACGCAACAACAAGCGGAAAGTTGAGGGACTACCCGCTAGCCAACGTGCTGGACTGGCTGCGGCAGGACAGGGCCGAGATGGAAGCCACGTCCTTGGAGCCCAATGGCATACAGACACTGCTGGGGAAACTGGGCTTAGAGCAGTTCGACATGGTACTGATTGATGGCCGTGAATTCACCGGCTTTGCAGAACTGCAGCAGCTATATGGATGCAAGATCATCCTTCTGGCCTGCACACAAACCTTTAAAAACCACCACAGCCTGCAACAGCTGGTGCAAGACCCCAGTTACCAAC
Source organism: Rhodoferax sp. GW821-FHT07F03 (assembly GCF_059418745.1). Lineage (NCBI taxonomy): Bacteria > Pseudomonadati > Pseudomonadota > Betaproteobacteria > Burkholderiales > Comamonadaceae > Rhodoferax > Rhodoferax sp. GW821-FHT07F03. Next base: position 177,693 of record NZ_JBWKQM010000003.1, on the reverse strand, counting down.
TCATATTTGCAGACGCCGAAATTTCGAATGGCTTCGCCGTATTTGTGAAACGGTAGTGCGTGCGCAGACCTCAGAACCTGCGCTCAAATACCGCGAAGCCGTTTCGCAACTCCATATTCTGGTGGGTCAGCGCATAGGCGACATGGTTGGTCAATATGCGGTAGGCGTTGAAGCATTTGTGTGAGTTCACGTCATCCAATGCAATGACGCGCGCACCCATGCAGTGGTACAGCTCGGCCTCACCGGTGAATTCTGAGCCGTCGATCAACACCATATCAAAGTCAACAATCTGGTTTTCTTTTTTGATCAGTTCTATACCGTTGTGTGTCAGACCCGCAGCGCGCATATACGCAATGTCCTGCCGCAACCAAGATAACACCTGCTCAAGGGGGTAGGCGTTCAAGGTCGTCCGCGTGCTGGCGTAGAAAAACGCCACTTCCTGCTCTGATGGAAACTCATCCAATGCAGCGGAAGACTGGTTATAGACCTTGACGAAGTCACAGTCCGCATAGGCATTGCGCAAAGCGGTAAAGCGCTCGGTACTCAGCTCCATACAGTACAGCCGCGTGCTCTGCGCATCAACGCGATTACGCAGAGCAGAGACAAATGCATGGGTGCTACCCGCACCACTGGAAGATCCGATCTCCAGAAAACTCTTCAAATCGTCGCGACTGGCCAGTGCATTCAGCACCTTGTAAAAATCGTCGTTAATGATCTCGGCTGGAATGATTTCAGACAGCATATTGGCCCCCGGTTTCTTATACGTTGCGTGTTGCACCACAGTACTTGGACGCGGTGCTTGCGCGGACAGATCCACCTGCAACAAGGCAGTTTTGACCTCTAAGGCCATTTTCCCCCAGGAGAACTGCGCAGCGCGCTGCAAACCTTTGGCTATCAGCACAGCACGCATGACTGGCCCCTGCACCTGGTACAAAGCATTCGCCATGGCCGCCACGTCCGTGGGATCCACATACAGCACGCCGTCGGCAGCGACCTCCGGTATAGAGCCCGTAGGACAAGTGATGACCGGGCAGGCACAAGCCATGGCCTCGGTAATCGGCATACCAAAGCCTTCGTACAGTGAGGGGTAGACCAAGGCAATGGCTCCGCTGTAGGCGCATTGCAAGCTTGCATCGTCCACCTCAATCATGTGCACACTGGCGTCGCCCACATGGATGCTGAACTCGGGCTCCAGCGCCGACCAGGGACCGGTGCAGACAATCGCATATTGGCCCCGTAGTTCACCCAGAGTGGCAAACGCCTGGAAGAACAAATGGGCATTCTTGTAGGCACCACGGCTACCCACTAGCAAGAAATAGGGTTTCGCGATGGCGTGCTGTGCCTTGAATAACGCAAGCTGCTCAGGCTCCGGGGCCTTGAAGTCCACTCCGCAATGGGCCACCGTCACCTGCTCTGGACGGATGGCTGGGAAAAAACGGCACAGATCATTCGCCGTGTTTTGCGATATGGCTATATAGGCACTGGCATGGCGAATGCCAGCATGCTTTTCCACCCAAATGGCTTTGGTCGCCGTGTCCCAGTTCAGGACCTCAGGAATCATGTCGTAGGCCATGAATACCGACGGCGTCGAAATCGGTATCGTGTAGTAGCTGGACACAAACAAGCTGGCGCCCTCTTCGTCGCACACTTGTTGCAGCAGTGCCCGATCAGCATCTGGTGCGGCGTAGTTGTGGGAGGGAATGTTGCGGTAAGCAATGCCGGGAATGCGCGGCGCTGTATTTTGGCGGTCCAACACCAATAACTGTGCGGCGAATCCATCTTGTAGCCACTCCAACAGCAAGGAGTGCCAGACACGGGCAATGCCGGAGCGGTTGTATTGGAAAAATACCGCATCAATTAAAATTTTTCGCACTGAAGAAGACATGTCTGTTGCCGCTTTAAATTATTTCACTTCAGTTACTACATAGCGCTGCCAAATTTGTATATGGGGCTCACTATTGTCCATAAGCCACTTGCACAATAAAAAACTATGCAGTCGCTCCAGCAGATAACCGGCAACCCGCCGCTGGTATCCCGTACGCGCAACCTGGTAATCGGACGAGTAAGCATTCCACACAGCTTTCAATATGCTGATGATTCTCATGAATACATCCACATGTATGCAGCACACGGCGGGAGACGGAATGATTCCACGCAAAGTAGCGAATGCTTTGATGTCCGCCTTGTCCAAAACACCGCTGTCTGCACAGGCGGCAGCAAACATGACCAAATCATCAATCACGTGCACCCGCGCGTAATTGCTAGAAATACTCTCCCCAAAGTCAAAAATGGAACCTACGGCCAAACGCCCGGAAAAAGCATCCAATTGCTCCTGAGTGGGGAAAATAGCCGGAGCCAAATCTGGCGTAAGCACCCGTATCCAGGGAGAAACTGACTCTACTCCACCCATCAGGGTAGATACAAACTTGCGGTATTGAAACAAAAATAAATGCTCTGCAACCACGTCACCCGACAGCAGCAAATCGTGCAAGCCAAAGAGCTGAGAGTACTCGGCCAAGCCGCCACCATCGATCGCTGTGCCAAATCGGTTGTCGTCAATCACCAGCTCATTCTGTATACCCAGAGAAGCGGGGCATAACATTTCAAAAAAAACAGGCGGCCTGAACAATGGCATGGTATGGCCAATGCAATAAGCCTTCATTATTTTCGACATGTGGTTTTGAATAAATTAAGCCCTACGGCTCTCGCACCGCTTCACCAAGACCCTTGGTCAGCGGCCACACCAAATAAGACATGACAGTGCGTTTACCCACCACAATTTCTGCATTCAAAGTCATGCCCGGCAGAATTCTGGAATTCTCCAGCATATTTTTCAGATTTACTTTGTCGATGCTGACACGGCTCATGTAGTAAGCATCTCCACCGGTTTTGACCTGTGTATCTTTACGAAATGCGTCTTCGCTCAATGTTCGAACCCGGCCATCCAGTGTTCCATGGCGTTGAAAGGGGAATGCATCCAGCTTGATATGGACCGGGTCGCCGAGCTTGATATAACCAACATCGACTGAGTCGATATGCACTTCAGCTTCCAACACCACGTTCATGGGCACCAGGGTAAAAAATGTTTCCGCCTCTTTGACAATGGAGCCGGGAGACAGCTTGGCAATCTCCAGCACAACTGCATCCACGGGAGACACCAAAGTCACCAACCTGCGGCGCTTGTCGGCCTTCTGCAATTGCTCTTTGACCGAGTCGCGCTCGCGCGAGAGAACCAACATGTCCTCCATTGCTTTTTGCCGCCAACTTTTCTCAAAGGCCAACTTTTCCGCCTCAAAAGCACCTAGTTCGCGTCGTATTTCCTGCTCGCGGCTACGGGACAACTCCAGATCACGCTCAACTTCTTTACTTCTCTGTTGTGCCTCAAGCAATTGCAAGGGTGCACCAATCTTTTGGGCCACCATCTTCTCCTGCATCGCTTCTATTTCTTTCAAAGATTTCAGACGCGAAGCCACAAACTGCTGATCCTGCCGGTTCGTCGCCAATGCAGCGCGTAGCTTGGCGGCAGTTTCCGTCATCTTCATCTGCTGGGCTTTGTAATTAGCCCGTCGCTCAAACGACAAATTGGCCTGCAGTTGGCCATCGGCCGTCTGTGTCCCGGTACTGCCGGTGACGCCACCGCCCTCCAGTTCGCGCCCCAGGCTTTGAACCTGGGTTTCCAGACTATTCAATTGCGCTTGCAACTGGGTTTCATCAGCCTGGGCAAACGTAGCATCCAATGAGGCCAGCTTTTCACCCTTCTTGACCACCTGCCCCACGCGCACATCGACGCTTTGCACGATGGAAGTTTCCAGCGGCTGCACAACCACATTCGGCAAAGGATTGACCAGGCGGCCTTGAGCCACAATCACTTCGTCCAATTGAGACAAGCTGGCCCATATGGCAAAGATGACCAGGGCGGCAAACAGTACGCGCAAGGTTATTTGCGCGAACTTGGGTACCGGCGTGCGCTCAATTTCGTCCGCGTCTGGCAGATATTCAACGACAGTCTTTTTCTTGGAGCCTTTGCCCCATTTGAAAGAAAGCCATCGCTTCACAAATGGCTTGTTTGTTGATTCCATAGATGTTGGTAAGTCTCACATCGGGTCAGCAACTCATCGTGCCGACCGCTATCAACCAGACGCCCATGCTGCATAACCAGAATGGCGCTGGCGTTGACCAGCGTGGATAGGCGGTGGGAAATCATGATCACAGTCCGCCCAACAGCAATACGCGAAAGATTGCTGATAAAAATGGCTTCGCTTTCAGGATCCAAGGCGCTGGCCGCTTCATCCAGAACCAGAATCCGCGGCTTGGACAACAGCGCGCGGGCAATCGATAGGCGCTGCTTCTGCCCACCGGACAAATTGGACGCGTTTTCCTCCAGCAGCGTGTTGTATCCCTGGGGAAGCCGTTCAATAAACTCTGCAGCTCCTGCAGCTTCAGCTGCGGCAACAATCTGCTCGAACGTGGACTCAGGTTTAGCAACTGCAATATTGTCCCGAACCGAACCGCGGAACAAGAAATTCTCTTGCAACACCACTCCGATCTGGCGGCGTAAATGGGCCAGTTCGATCTCGCGCGCATCTGTGCGATCGAAGCGCACAATCCCTTCCTGGACGCCGTACAAGCCCTGGATCAGCTTGGTCAAAGTGGTCTTGCCGGATCCGCTCCGCCCCACAATTCCCACAACAGAGCCTGCCGCAATAGTGAAGCTCGCGCGGTCCAATGCAGCATGGCTGGACCCCGGGTAACGGAAGGTGACTTCGTTAAACGAAATTTCTCCAGCCAATTCCGGACGCAAGCCACCAGCACTGGCCCGCCCCTCCGAAGGACGGTTCATCACCTCCCCCAGCATGCGCACAGACAAAGCGGTCTCTTGATACTCATTCACCAAACTGACAATTGCAATCAAGGGCGCGACAACCCGGCCCGAGATCATTTGAAAGCCAATCAATGCGCCAACAGACAAGGTTTGGTCAAACACTTCCTGTGCACCCAACACAATAATTACTACAGGTAACAGCTTGCCCAAAAAATCAGTGACAGCGTTACCAGTAATTGAAATTTTCCCTACCCGAAAATGCATATTGATGGATTGGGCAGAGCGCTGGTCCCACAGACGCCGCTGCGCTGGCTCAATAGCCAAGGCCTTTACCGTCCGCATTCCATGGATGGTCTCGACCATCATGGATTGCCTCTCGCCTTCGGCGCTATACAGATCGTTCAAGCGCTTTTGAAATACCGGCACCATGGCAGCAACCACCCCGGCAATCAAAAAGGTGAAAACCAAAGTGACCAGGGCAAGCTTGACCGAATAGGTAAAAAGTATGGGCAGAAAAATGAACAAAGACAGTGCGTCCAGCACGGTAAAGAACATCCGCCCGGTCAAGAAGCTTCGAATCTTCTCCACTTGTTGCATGTGGCGCGTAATTACACCGGCAGTGGTTGTCTCAAAGTAATCGATAGGCAGCGACAAGAGATGCGCAAAGGTACGGCGCGTCAACCGCATATCAATCTTGTTCGTGGCGGAAAGAGTCAGTATTTGACGTAGAAAACCAAATAGCGAATCAAATACCAAGGCAATCACTATGCCTATCGCAAGCACCCACAAGGTTGCCAGGCTTTGGTGCACCAGCACTTTGTCAATCACCAATTGAAAGAACATGGGAGACGCCAGCGCCAGAACATGCATGGCAATCGCCGCAACCGCGATATCTCTCAGCGCTGCTTTTTGTTTGAGAATTTCGGGAATGAACCAACGAAAGCCGAACGGCTGATTTTGTTCCGGCAGCGCGTAAATGCGCTTCATCAAAAACACGTCACCTTGCCAAAGTGCGCAAAACTTAGCGCGATCCAGGCGCAAGATTTCAGTGGGATTGTCTGCTAGAGGGTTCAGCACTGCCACCAACCCATCACCGTTCACATTCGCGCACATGACAATCATGCAATTGCCATCGGTCATGCGGGCAATCAAGGGGAATACCCCCGCCTGCTCCTGCAGACTCTCCCACGAAAAATGGTCAAACTTCGCCTTCAACCCTATGTCTGCGGCAATGCGCAGCACGGTAGCAGGACCGGGTTCCTCTGAAACCAGCGCATAGTCCTCAATCAAACGCTCAGGATTCACCGGCAACCGGTGATGCTGGGCAAGTGCAGCAATGCACTGTACGGTTGAGTGAGGAAATCGTTCTGACATGGTTGAATCACGCATACATGTCTTTACATTTCAACATGCAACAGTGAATTCAATGGCTTGATATGACGCCTTTTGCAGCGCCAGTTCTGCCACCTGATGCATAAAAAAAGGTGGAGGGTTTTCACCCTCCACCTTGTCCTCAGATAGAAGCAGCAGGACTACTTACCGCCAGTGCCCGCCAAGAACCCCTTCTGCGCGGAATCCTGGATGCCGGAGACATTCAAAGGCTTCACAGTTGCAGCCATCGTACTGCCCTGGCCTGCAATCAAATTGCCGTTTGCGTCAAACTGTTTCATGACATCCACCATACTGCCCACAGCCAAAGTGGCGGCAGCGGGTTTGGTGAGCGCGGCAGAAGCCAAGTCAATATGTGGCATCGACGCATCACCTCCTACCCCAGTCCCATCAAATGCCCCCATCACCTGGGCCAGACTGCTGACCTTGGAGCGCAAATCGACACTTTGCGTCGAAGCACTGGTCTTCGCAGAGTCCAGCACAGGCTGAACAACTTCTTGCAACTTAGACGAAACCACCTCAGTAGCAGCCACCGCAAGCGTTGCCGTCGGATTCAGTGACGCTATCACTTGGTCCACCGTCACAGCTGGGGTGCTGGCATCCTTCTGGTCGGCAACAAACCACACATCAGCTGCTGCGTGGGTTGCACCGTCAGATGTTTCATAGCTGGAAGTCAATCCCACCAAGTTGCCGTTGTCTTGACTAATCTGAACCGTTGCCTTGGCACTGATGCTGGTAATACCCAATGACGACAGCGTTTTGACCTCACCTGATTCGCTGACGCCATCAGAATTGCTGTCAATCCACACCCGCAAGTCAGCAAAACCGGCATCTTCACTATTGACAACGCCATCATGGTTGGCGTCCAACTCACCGAGCGCCGCGTATCCATCACTGGCTTTGGATCCGTTTGCAAGCTTCGTGGACGAGCCAAACAACTCGGAGCCATCGTTGATCAGTCCATCATGGTTTCTATCCATGACCAGCAAGCCATCTCCACTGCTGACCCAACCCGTGTTGACCTTGGAACCATCAGCGAACAGATCGAAAGTCACACCCGATGAGATGTTCAATGTTTTAACGCCATCTCCGTTCAGATCCAGAATAATTGGCGTGCTCAAGGTCAGATGGGATATCTGCGCGGTAGTGAAGGCCGATATCTGCGTAGACGTAAAGCTCTCCGCCTGCGTTGTCGTAAACGCCTGAACCTGGTTGGTTGTCAGCGCTACGATCTCGTTTGTGGTGAGCGCAATGATCTGACTCGTCTTCAGAGCAACTATGTCAATAGTCTCGATGGCAGCAATCTGGTTCGTCGTCAAGGCAGCAACGCTAGCCGTTGTCAACGAAGCCACTTGACCTGTCGTCAATGCCACTACCTGATTTGTCGTCAAAGCAGACACTTGCGACGTGGTAAGTGAGGCAATATCCGCTGTGGTGAGCGCCTGAACTTGGTTGGTTGCCAGCGCAGCGACCCCTGTCGTTGTCAAAGCTGCTATTTGAGCCGTTTTGAGCGCCGCAATATCCACCGTTTCGATCGCAGCAATTTGGCTGGTACTCAACGCAGCCACTCCGGCCGTCGTCAAAGCAGCAATCTGTGACGTCGTCAAAGACACGATCTGGTTGGTGGTCAGGGCAGCCACGCTGTTGGTGCTCAGCGCCGCAATCTGGCTGGTCTTCAGCGCAGCCACGTCC